>NZWX01000042.1 GCA_002697625.1 Flavobacteriales bacterium | reverse complement strand
CAGAAAGGAGAAGAAGGAATAAATTTAGCACTTTTAACAGATGGATTAAGGTCAGAAAGAGAGCAAGGTATTACCATTGATGTTGCATATAGATACTTTGCAACCCCCAAAAGAAAATTTATTATAGCAGATACGCCTGGGCATATTCAGTATACTAGGAATATGGTTACAGGAGCATCAACTGCAAACTTAGCCCTTTTATTAGTAGATGCAAGACATGGAGTAATTGAACAAACTAAAAGACATGCGTTTATTGCATCTCTTTTACAAATTCCACATATTGCAGTTTGTATAAATAAAATGGATTTAGTTGACCACAGTAAAGAAGTTTTTGACAAAATTAAAAAGGAATTTGAGAATTTTTCAACAAAATTAGAAATTAAAGATGTTCGTTTTATTCCAATTTCCGCTTTAAATGGAGATAATGTTGTTGATAGATCTGAAAATATGGATTGGTATGATGGTTCAACCTTAATGCACCTATTGGAAAATATACATATTGGTTCAGACCATAATCATGTAGATTGTAGATTTCCAGTACAATATGTTATAAGACCACAATCTGTACAATATCCTGATTATAGAGGTTATGCTGGAAGAATAGCAGGGGGTGTGTTTAAGGTTGGTGATGAAGTCACAGTACTTCCTTCAGGATTCACTTCAAAAATTAAATCTATCGATACTTTTGATGGTGAGATAGTACAAGCATTTTCACCTATGTCTGTTTGCATGACTCTAGAGGATGATATTGACATTAGTAGAGGAGATATGATCGTAAGAGAAAACAATCAACCTACTACTGAACAAGATGTTGATTTAATGGTCTGCTGGATGACTGAACGAAAAATGATGCTTAGAGGGAAATATACTATCCGACATACTTCACAAACTGTAAGATGTATTATAAAAGAGGTAAAATATAAAATGGATATTAACACATTGCATAGAAATGAAGAAGATAAAGAGATTGGACTAAATGATATTGGTAGAATTTCTATCCGTACTACAAAACCTCTTTTCTTTGATAGCTACAGAAGAAATAGAAATACAGGCAGTGTTATTTTAGTAGATGAAGCAACAAATGAAACAGTTGCCGCTGGTATGATGATTTAGAATTATCTAATTATTAAAACTAAAAAATAAAAGTCCTGAGATAGGACTTTTATTTTTTAATCTATGTTTGAGGATGTTATCCTAATGTACATTTAATTGGTACGGTGTACTTTACCGGAACAGCTTTACCAATTTGTTTTCCTGGAGAAAATTCAGGTAAATCTTCTACCACTTTTACACAGGCTTTATCCACATGTTTATCTATCCCTCTTAGTATTTTTACTCTGCCTACTTTACCATCCTTTTCTACAACAAACTCTAAAATTACTCTTCCTTCTACCCCATTAGCTTTAGCAATTTCTGGGTATCTAAAGTTTCTTGCAATAAATTTCATTATTTCAGTTTGAGTACAAGCCTCATCTGAACAATCTCCTAGCATTGGCATTTGTTCAACAGAAATGAATGGCTCAGAGAATTCTTCTTCCATATCCATCATTTCATTCTGATCAGTTTCTGCATCTTCAACATCTAATTCTGTCTCTAATTCTTCATCATCCTCTTTTATTTCAATCTCTTCTGGAGCTTCAGGTGGTTTTTCTTCTGGTGGAGGAGGAGGTTTTACTTCTTCAGGTCTTGTAATCTCAATATCTTCTTCATCTAATGCATCCATTTCTAAATCACCAAATCCATCAATATCTAAGCCATCATATGATTTATATTCATAAGCACCAATAACTAATAATAAAGAAATAATTAATCCAATCTGAAGGAATATGCCTTTTTTATTCTCTAAATCTACTTTTGGGTCTTTCTTTAACTCCATAATATTATGATATTAAATTTTTATATTCTTCTGATGAAAGTAAAACATCTAAATCAGAATAATCAGAAATAGTTGATTTAATAATCCAACCATCATCATATGGAGAAGAATTTATTAATTCAGGAGTATCCTCCAATTCTTCATTAAACTCTGTTACTTCTCCATTAATTGGCATAAATAAATCTGAAACTGTTTTTACCGCCTCTATCGTGCCAAAAACTTCCTCTACCTCGAGTAATTCTCCTTCAGTATCTACTTCAACAAATACAATGTCTCCTAATTCTGATTGAGCAAATGAAGTTATACCAATAGTTGCAATATCACCTTCAATCTTTACCCATTCATGATCTTTTGTATATTTTAAATTTTCTGGAATATTCATTTTCTAATTTTTTTACAAAAATACACTTTTACATCAGTTATCAAAATTATCCAGCTAAAGTAAATCGTAAACTAAATCCTGCATTAGTAATAGCTCCTGGATAAGTAGTTGTGATAAACGGATTAGTTATTATTTTATCATAGAACATTTTCAAATTTAATCTGGAATTTACCACATAATCTGCCGAAAACTTAATACTTATTGTTTGTTGTCCCATAGTTGTTTGTTCATCATTTTCTACAATTTTTCTAATTACCGTTTCATTATTTCTTATATTTAAATCTAATTTTAAATCTAAATCAGATGAAATTTTCTTTGATCTTCCACCTGATCTAAATCTAAATTCTAAATCTTTTATTCTATACCCAGTACCAATCACATATTCACTTCCTTTTATTTCGGTAAGCTGATTGTTAGATAATGACAAATTAAGTGTTCTATTCTTTTTTACCTCTAATTTAGTAATTAAACTGTTTTTCCAAGTCATATCTATTTTTATTAACGGAGAAAACTGTTCATTAATTGTAACTTGTCCTATTTCAAATTGAGAAAAATAATTTCCTGTATTTGGATTTATTGTTGATGACCATCCAGAACCATTATCATCATAATCTAAACTATTTATGAATGAACCAACTGAATAAGTGCTTCTGTAAGCATGTCCTAAACTAAAAGTTTGGAATTTCTTTTTTATGAATTTCACCTGCATTAAACCATCATAATTCACTCTCCAATTTGGCAAAGGAATAGAAGGCATGGTACTTAAAGAAGATCCCAAAGCATCTCCACCTGAGTAAGCAGCTAAAAATGCAGGTATAATTACATCCTGAGATGCCGCTCCATATCCTTGAGGAAATCCAGTTGAATCAATTATCCCAGAATAGTTTGGATTTTGAGATGCAATCCTTTTAGCAATTTCGTTTCTGTAATTTCTGAATTTTTGGAATGTTGCAGACTCCGAATTATCATTATCTGAATTGAATGCTGTACCCCATGAAATAAATGAAATAGAAAACTGACCCTGTTGCATTTCAGAAAAACTCGCAAATATATTATCATCAGGAGACCAACGATAATATTCTTGTTCACTTAAAGAGTTATTTTTATTTGCTGTTAATTCTATCCTAAATTTATTAAATGGTTCTACTGTACTTCTAATTACCATATTGGTTGATGCATTTCTCTTATATAATGTATTTATATTCTCGTTTTGAGTTAACCAACCTCTGTCTCCCGCTATTGAAATTAATTCTCTTTGGCTACCCAAAGTAAAAGGTATTCCTGGAGCCAATTTTCCCCAATGTTGTCCGAAGAAATTCGCTTCTGGTAAGAAACCTGGAATAAATGTTCCTTGATTCTTTGTAAGATTCACTGAGATGTTTTTTACACCTAAAACAAACTTAGCCGCATGCTTAAATATTACAAACCGTTCTTGTTTCTTTGCTACCTCTTCTGTCTTGTTCTCGTTATTTGTTCTGGACACTCTTCCTCTATTTCTTTGTTTTTTCTTATTACTTGCTAAAATCTTCTTAAAATATGGAACCTTATTGTAAAGAGTACTTAAATTTATCTGACCATTATATTGTACATTATTAGAGTTTTGAATATTATTTCCTAAATCTGAAAGTGCTAAAGGAGCAGCTGTCCAATCAAAGTTTGCACTATATCTAGTATTTAAACTTAAGAAGTTTGTAAGAGGAATCTTATTTAATGGTAATTGATAGTTTACCGAAACATCATGATGATACATAGTAGGACGGCCTCCTTTCCAAAAATTGTTCCAAACTGTATCTCTATTCTGCTTAAAGTAAGCATAATCTCTATCCATCCTTCCTGCGGGCTCATCAATACTTGCCTGGTTTCTTGCTGAAAAATCCACTTTTAATGTTCTAGTAATGTCATATTTTAATTCGTAAGATTTATTCCAATTAAAGTACTTATTATAAGTTGGTTCAATCAACATATATGAATTGTTTACATTCCTCAAAAGCGTAACATTATACATTCTATCTAAATCTGACCGGAAAGAGAAAGACTTTGGCATTGTGTAGAAATTAATGTCCTTGATTAATCTTGCATACGGACTTTTTCCTATTTTAAGTTTTGAAAATGGTTTGATATTTTTAGGACGAGTATTAAAATTATAAGTAAGAGCTCCTCTAAATATTTTTGTTCTATTCTCTTCTGTGTTTATATTTCTTATGTAATCCTCTACCTTTGAATACGAAAGAGTAAAGTTTTCTAAGTCATATATTTTAGGAGATCTTGTTTTCTCTGAGGTTGCCTTATTCTGAGTAGCAAGTTTTCTGACATTTGTAAAATTAATACTATGTCTACTTACATAATCTTGAGCAATGTGCTTTAACGAATCTTTTGCAGATTTACTACCCATTGTTTCTAAGGTAGTATTAAATAATATATCAGGGTCTAAAGGGTTATATTGAGGATTCCTTATTTGTTCGGAAGAACTGATATGCATAGGAATTTTAACCCCATATTTCTCAGGAAAAAATTTTCCTAAATCTAAATTAGAGGATAGATCGTATTGATAATCATTTGATTTTTGTCTCTCATTTACCTTTTTCTCAATAGAACCAAATCCTATTGTACTCATACTCCCAGACATTGTAACTGTTCCAAAATCCGCTAACTTTGTTGTAAACCTTGCATTTGCAGCCCAACCACCATATTCATCAAAATCTGTGAGTCTTAATTCGTTTACCCAAATCTGACCGCATTTTGAAAATCCATCATCATCCGAATCTAGAGATGTCTTTTTTGGATTCCTAACACCTAACATAATTGTTTTGACCCTACTTAAATTAGGGTTACCAACTACTGTTATCTTTTTACCATCCGACAAATAAACTACATATGGAGAGCTTACATCTGTAGTGGAGAAGTTTCTTTCTTGCTTAGCAGACTGAAACTGTTCAAATTGAATATCAATATTATTTTCTACAGGCCACACCTCTAATCTGCCGTTTGCACCATGATTCGTAACTTTTAAAGGTATTTCATACTCATAATAATTTGACACAAAATCAGTACCCAACCTAATAAAACAAGAAAGATCACCATCTTGTAAATCATCTTCTTCTCCCTCTGCATGTACAAACATCTTTAACCTTTTATACGCTCTAACATCTAAATCAGAAGTTTTATAAGCCGCTCGAGAATCTCCATCTTCAAGATTACATACTTTTAAGACTAAAGACTGCTCATTATCTTTTCTAGAAAAGGTAGTTGTATTATCAATATTTTGCTCAATACCAGGAGGTAAAACATAATTAATTGGAAATCGTTGAGAATTCTCTTCAACATTTACTGAAGATACATCAAATAAAGTTTCATCATCAATATCATTAGGTATATATTCTCCACCTTGAGTTAAATCTAAATCATATCTTCTCCACTCTCCTCTTACTAACTCTAACGTAGCAAAACGACAAATAATTGGTTTCGAAAAATCAGATAACACCATTCTCATAAATCGAATAGATTTGAAATCTTGAATACTACCAATTACCTTTTCTGGGTTATATACCGGGACTCTAAATTGATACCACTTTATAGCTCTATCTTCGCCATTCTTAGTTGTAACTGTAGTTTCCAAGACATCCGAAATATATGGATTACTAATATTCATACTTTGGGGAGAAAGTCTAACTTTATATTGAAAATAACTTTCCGATTCTCCTAATGTATTATCTCTATTAATATCTTCTGAATTTGGGATGGAGGTAGCTGAAGTAGAATACGATTCTATTGATTGTTCGGTAGTAGCTGAGTTACCATCAGGACTATTATAATTTTTATATCTATCTAATAAGTTCATTTCAACATTGTCAAAGTCAGTACCCATATAATAATGGAAGTTATCACCTGATGGGTCGTTAACAGCATTTTCATATGCAACAGAAGAAGTTCCTAAAGCCGGGTTGTCTGCAATCGCTTGAATATAATTCTCCTCAAAAAACAACCTCTCATCTACATCTCGTAAACCATCTAAACCGACATCTTGATATTCCCTTGCTAAAGGATCATTATCAAAAGCATCAACAATAGAGTAAGAAGTAGGAACTCTACCCCAAACGGTGGTATCCACATCTACAATGGTAGAATTTATTGGTAATCCATTTTCAAAACTTTTATAACCATCTTTTAAAACATCTTCTGAAACATTCCCTAATTGAATATATAAATCTCCTCCTGAATGAGTAATATCTCCATCTTCTGAGTTAAATGGATCCATCATCCAGAATTCAACAAATTCAATATTAGCTGCCTCAAAATCATTTGTTTCAATTTTTCTCATTATTCCTGCCCAATTTTTATGAGGATTCATAAGAGTTCCATCAGAATATAATCCATTTACTGTATAATTATATGGGCCTCTCTCTTCTGGATAATATGCCAAATCTAATATGGACATATTTGTAATCTGGGATCCATATTGAGGGTCTTTATTAGGAAAAACCTCTTTTTCTAGAATTTCTCTTGTATAATGATAAGATTGTTGTGGAACTTGAGAGTTATTTGGAGCTATAATATTATTATTTACTCCTGGAGGCGTATTTGATGTAGATCTAAAAAATACTGAAGGGTCAATTGTGTACCACGATAATTTTGCTCTTCTGAACCCTAAAGTTAAATCGTTATTTAAACTTGCATTCTCAAAAATATCATTTTGCCCTTGTGGAATCGAAGCTAAATTCCAAGACCTTACATTTTTAATATCTATAGAACTTCGACTTGCCTCGAAATCATCAATATAAGATGTTCCTCCTTCTCCATTATCAATCCTTCTATGGTGACCTGGGATAAGTTTTGCAATTTCTGCAGTTGCTATAATTCTTGACTTAGACTTTGTTTCTAGGAATGGTAATTTGTCTACCATCCTTGTTATAAACAAAGACTCTGTTTGGTAGGTTCCGTCTAGCCCTAGAATAGTATTGGAGATTGGCTCGTCTCCTGCATTAATTTTATTTACATAAGGAGATTCTGATAATTTTAATAAAGTACCTCCAATAATAAAATCTTTATTTATCTCATAATCTGTATGAAAACCTATTAACGTTTTATCCTGAATTCCAAACATTGCATTATTCTCTAATGAAATCTTAATTGGAATCCCAGAATTTAAAATTCCTTCATCAATTATTGTAACTCTTCCGAGCATATAGTCTACCGTATAGTGCTGATTTTCAACTAATTTTTGAGACCCTGCTGTAACTGTTACTGAACCTTCGGGAACATTCATAGCATTTAGTGAGATTTCTGCTCCGGAAGAAGATTTATAAGAACCTATTAATCTAAATTTATTCAGTTCTGGGTATTTTTGTGCTACTGTTAGGGTAGAATCATAAAGATAATCATAAACATACTTGTCCGCAATCTGATTATCATCAAAATTTAATCTTAAATCTTCCCCAAAAGGTTTTAAAACTGGGAAAATAATTCTACCATTTGAAGATCGAGCAGTTAGTCCTTCAATAAAATCAAACGTACCATCCGAAACCGTAGCTTGTTGTTGATTCAAATTATCCAAATTAAGAAGTTTAATAATCGGAATCCCATTTACAGTCCCTTCTGGAATATAATTTGTTAAACCTCCAGATTCCTCAGTGTTTTCATAAATAACATCTAACACAAATTCATTAGAACTCATCTGATAAGCTCCTAACGCATAAATATTTTTCATCATCAATTCCCAGTTCATTAATGACGGCGAAAAAGTCGTCCCTTTCAACAATTTTACAATCAGTGCATCTGGAGCATTAGGTCCTGTAGAAGTTAATTCTCCAACCTGATAAACTTGATTTCCGATAGTATATTGAAAAGCAACCGCCAAAACCTCATCATTGTTTAGTGCTTGATTTAATGAAATATATCCTAATTGAGGATGTAATGTATACTCTGTTTCTTTAAGTTTTCTAGCTCTTTCTAATTTTTCAAAATCTTGCCCTCCTATAAAATTAATACTTAAATTTGATGGAATTGATAATTCATTATTTACCTGATTTACATCTCTTATACCTGAAAACTGAGAGAGTAAATGTTGATACATATCATTTGCCTGATCATTATCTGGAAAAGAACCTCCTAAAGAAGTTGTAAAAGATGTGTTTTGCAAATTCCCAGATGTTTCTCCTAAATCTAGGAATGAGATAATATTTCTACTATTCTCTGTTTCTCCTGTTTTGTTAGTTATCCAAACCTCAACTTTAGTAATGTTGATTGGAGAGTTTATAAAAGGTAAATTAGCTAAAGCGGTGTTGTAATTGTCTTTAAAATAATGAGACAAGAAAAAATGTTTGTTAGCTTCATATTGATCTGCATATATATCAAATTCTGATGTTTGAGCTCCTCCTGTAACTTCTACTTCTGATGTAGTTGATCTTTGTTGAGATAATACTCCGGTAAAAGTTGTTCTCCCAAATTGTAATTGAGTTTTTATACCTAACAAACTCTGACTTCCTGTAATTAAGGTTCCATTTAAAGGTAAACTAACATTTCCAACTTCAATCTTCTTTATAATTTCATCTTCAAAACCGGTATATTCTAACTTCATATCGTTTTCGAAATTAAATGTAGCTTCAGTATTAAAATTAGTAGTAAGTTTTAATTTTTCACCAATTTTACCAATTACATTCATTTGTATTTTCTCTTGAAAATCGAAGGAAGTAGTCTTTCTTTGTTTTACAGTATANTTNGGATTATCCAATCTATTTACTCTTAAAGAAAAGATTAATTCTGCAGATCCTTGTGGACGAATATCNACAGTATTACCNCCAAANACTTTATCAAAAGCTTCTCCTCNNACATATAGTTTAGGTANTCCATAACTTTGTTGTGTNGANTTNTGTCTGTCTCCANTCCTTAGANTCCAGTGATTTTNCATCATNTCTTCTAATTGATAATCTAGNTATTCTTGAAAAGACATTACAGTTTGAGAGACTAAATCTGTATTTCCTATCCTCTGNTATAAAATATATTTNTCNGTNTTTTTATCGTAAACAATTTNNTTNTTAAAGTTNTCAGGAANATTCATATACANTCCTCCAAANTGATNAGAANGGAAAGGATANGTTAATGTAGTNTCTGAAATAGAANTGTCTGATAAAAAAATAAAGGATTCTGCNTNTTTACTTGTANAAAGNAACAGAACTATANTTAATAAAAATATATACGAATTTCCTTTATTCAATTTTCTTNTTTTACCCTAAAGACTTTCTTACTAAATCTTCTACAGTAATATCNCCATTATGATTTTTCATCACTTGNTCCACCTTTTTCTCAGCAACTTTTTTAGTAAATCCTAAAGCTAGTAAGGCAGATAACGCTTCTTCTTTAATAGTATTGTCTTGTGTAAANAATAAATCTGAAACTTCTTTTCCTTTACCAACCTTATCTTTAAGNTCTATAATTATTCTTTGTGATGTTTTTCCTCCAATTCCTTTTACATTTTGTATTGCANCAACATCTGCAGAAATAATATANTGTACTATTTCCTCTGNAGAATAAGTTGATAATATCATTCGAGCTGTACTAGGNCCTACTCCAGAAACTGAGATTAATTGTCTAAACAACTCTCTCTCATCTGAAGTGTAAAATCCATAAAGAGTATGNGCATCTTCTTTAATTGATAAATGAGTAAGTAACTTGCANTTTTCTGTTTGAATTGCAGANTAAGTTTGTAANGATATATTTAGTTTATACCCAACACCATTACAGTCAATAACTACATATGTTGGTGTTTTTTCTATTAATCGTCCNTTTATNTGTGATATCATTTNTTTATTATTTGAGCATCTACNGCAGCTAAAGTAATCATATTTACTATTTCTCTNACTGTACTACCTAATTGCAAAATATGAACCGGTTTTTTCATCCCCACCAAAATAGGACCAATAGAATCTGTCTCTTCTAATTCNTGNATAAGTTTATANGCAATATTTCCTGACTCTAAATTTGGNAAAATTAANGTGTTTNCAGNTTNATCTGAAAGAGAAGAAAANTNGAAAAGTTGATTTAATTTTTCCTTGTTTAGAGCAAAATCTGCTTGAATCTCACCATCTATTATTAAATTAGGATTATTTTCTTTAATTCTTGCTGTTGCACGTTCCATTTTTTTAGAATCTGATGTTCTACTCGATCCAAAATTAGAATAACTCAACAAAGCAATTCTTGGGGTTATTCTTAATGACTTTATCGCCNTNGCAACCATTTCCGTGATCTCTACAANATCNTCTTCTGNAGGATGAAAATTAATTGTAGTATCCGCTAAAAACAAAGTCCCTTTTTTAGTATTCATAATGTACATNCCTAANACTTTANCCACATCATCTCTACTCCCAATCACTTCCATTGCTGGTTTTATGGTATTCGGATAATTCCTGGTNATACCAGAAATCAATGCATCTGCTTCTCCTAACTCTACCATCATGGANCCATAATAATTTCGTTCNCTCATNAGTTTTGTAGCCTCAAACTGTGTTAANCCCTTTCTCTTTCTTTTNTTCCANAGATGAAGTCCGAACTCCTCTCTTTTTTTANTTTGTTTANTTTCCTTTGGATCAATTATTTCTATATTATCTAATTCAAAAGAAAACTCTTCAATTAAAGAGTTGATTTTNTCTCTTCTTCCTAATAANACTGGNGTNGATATAATTCCCTCATCAAGAGCTTGCTCGACAGCTTTTAGTACTTTGTAGTNNTCTGCTTCTGCAAATACAATTCTTTTAGGGTTTCTTTTTGCTCGATTAGTTAGTTGACGTATTAATTTATTATCNTTTCCTAATCNTTTGTCTAGCTGTTGTTCNTACTTCTTCCAATCTTCNATTGTTATTTGAGCNACACCTGTTCTAACTGCTGACTTTGCTACTGCAGGAGCTACAGCTGTAATTAATCTTGGNTCTAATGGTTTNGGAATAATATAATCTTTNCCGAATGAAATTGCATTATCATCATATGCAAGATTTACTTCATCTACTACTGTTTCTTTTGCTAATTTTGCAATAGCTTTTACAGCAGCAAGTTTCATNTTCTCATTTATTTCAGTAGCTCGTACATCCATAGCTCCTCTAAATATATAAGGGAAACCTAATACATTATTTACTTGATTTGGATGATCTGACCTNCCTGTNGCCATAATNATATCATCTCTACATTCCATTGCATCNTTATANGAAATTTCAGGATNNGGATTTGCTAAAGCAAANACAATAGGTNTANTAGCCATTGACNTTATCATCTCCTTANTTACNATNNCTCCTTTTGAAAGNCCTAANAAAACATCTGCATTTTTCATAGNANCTTCCAAAGTTTCTACNCTTCTGTTTGTTGNGAAAAATTGTTTTTCATCANTTAAANCTTNNCTCTTGTTAGAAATTACTCCTTTNCTATCTAACATNATGATATTNTCTTTTTTAACTCCTAGAGCGANATATAACATAGCACACGAAATGGCTGATGCTCCAGCTCCATTTACTACTACTTTAACCTTTTCAATTTTCTTCTTTGCAATTTCCAAAGCATTAAGCAAAGCTGCTGAAGAGATAATTGCTGTGCCATGTTGGTCGTCATGCATGATTGGAATATCTAAATCTTGCTTCAACCTGTTCTCAATCTCAAAACATTCAGGAGCTTTAATATCCTCTAGATTAATTCCCCCAAAAGTAGGAGAAATTGCTTTTACAGTGTCTACAAATTTATCTACATCAGTAGCATCTACCTCAATATCAAAAACATCAATATCTGCAAATATCTTAAAAAGCAATCCCTTTCCTTCCATTACAGGCTTTGAAGCTTCTGGACCTATATTTCCTAAACCTAAAACAGCTGTTCCGTTAGATATAACCGCTACTAGATTTCCTTTTGCTGTATACTTGTAAACATCCTTTTTATTTTTATCAATCTGAATACATGGTTCTGCAACTCCAGGGGAATAAGCCAAAGAAAGATCTCTTTGAGAACTATGAGCTTTTGTAGGAATGACTTCAATCTTTCCCGCTCTTCCTTGACTATGATATTCTAACGCTGCTTTTTTACTGATTTTTCTAGCCATTACTTTTACAATTTAACAACAAATATACTGCTTATGTATAAAAAAACCCCCTTAGAAATAAGGGGGTTTCAGGATATAATAAACAAATTACTTGTTAATAATTAATTTTTTAATTTTTACGATTTCACCATTTTCAATAAGATTACCAAAGTAAATACCTTTGTATAAATCTCCAAGGTAAATGGTTTTTTCACCAGAGCCTTCCAATTCAATTATTTTAACAACATTACCTAAAACATCTGCAATCTGTAATATTGAAGGGAAACTTACATTAAACTGAAAATTAGTATATTCTTTTGTAGGATTCGGGAAGAAAGAACCTATTTTATCTGAAGATGTAATCTGATTTAAATCTGTAACCTTCGTTGCGTCATAAGTTACAGTTTTACAAGTCCTATCATTTATATCTGATGATAGGTAAAAACAATATTCTACAACCGCAATATCAGATTCATTCCATGGTTGATAATACCCAGCAAAACCCGAGCTTTCTATACCGGATAATATTGTATCAACTTTGGTTGATATCATTGTAGATTCTCCATAACAGGTACCAGCCCAGCAAAAATTATTTGTTCCTGTCTGATTTTGTTGAATTACTGTTTTTTCACAATACACAAAAGCGGTGTCAGAAGAAATATTCTTTACATATAAATGAGATTCAATCTGAAAATCAGAAGCATTTCCATTAACAAGCGAATCTCCTGTAACCAACAAACTTTGAGAAAAGGATATAGTTGCATTCGAGAGTAATAAAATAGAAAGTAGTATCTTCTTCATAATTCAAATTTTTAGCTAATATAGGGAATTTATCTTTGAGTCCTAAAAAACATAGACTTTAGATTAATTTTATTTTTATACGATTAAATACAATTATTAGTTATATTTGCTATCTCTATAAAATTTAAACTAAAAATCAAACAATATGAAAACAAATTTACTTTCTCTATTTGTACTCGGAACATTTCTAGCAAATGCTCAAACATTTGTAAGTACAAGTCCCGAAAACAAAAATGTCATTCTTGAAGAGTTTACTGGAATAAGTTGTGGATATTGTCCAGATGGACATGCAATTGGACAAGCTCTACATGATGCGAATCCAAATGATGTTTTTTTAATAAATATTCACACTGGAGGTTACGCAAATCCACAGGGACCTGGTACAGATTTTAACACGAATTTTGGGTCTGCAATTGCTTCACAAAGTGGTCTTGCTGGATATCCTGCAGGAACAGTTAACAGACATCAATTTAGCATGAGTCAAGGAAGTGGGACCGCGATGAGTAGAGGAGATTGGGGGTCTGCTGCATCTCAAATCTTAGCTGAGACATCTCCTGTAAATGTTGGTGTACAAGCAAGTGTGGATATGGCAACTAATACGCTAACTGTTGATGTAGAAGTTTATTATACTGGTACACAAACCGTAAGTTCTAATAAGTTAAATGTAGCAATAGTACAAAATGGCATACTAGGTCCTCAAAGTGGAGGAGCTAGTTATAATCCGAGCGCTATTGATCCTGCTACAGGGCTTTATACTCATCAACACATGTTAAGACATATGTTAACAGGTCAATGGGGAGAAACTATTTCAAATATTTCTCCAGGTACATTATACACTTTTACAGATACCTGGACTATTCCAAATCAAATTTCTGGATATCCACTATCTCCTACTATTGACCCAACAAATATTGCTATAGTAGCTTTTGTAAGTGAAGGACAACAAGAAATTCTTAGTGGTACTGAGGTATATCCAAGTTTAGTATTTGCAAATGCCTATGACGCTAACTTAATCAATGTTTCCTCTACTAACATCATGTGTACTCCAACTACTGATTTAACTATTGATTTCAAGAACTACGGTAATACTAATCTTACGTCTTTAGATGTAAACTATTCAATAAATGGAGGGACTTCTACAACTTATCCATGGACTGGTAATTTAGGCCCTGGAGCAAGCGCAACAGTAACTATTCCTCAAATTTCAGTAACTGCAATTGCTACAAATAGTGTAGATGTTACTCTTGCTAACCCAAATGGAAATACAGATCAAAATACTACTAATAATTATTTATCTGGAAGTTTCGAAGGAATGTATAACGCTACTGCTGGCCAAGTAAGTATAGACGTTACTACAGATAATTATCCTTCAGAAACCACATGGAAACTTCAAGAAAATGGAATTACCATTGCAACAGGAGGACCATATTCAAGTAGTGGATCTCCTCAAACTACCGCCTACGCAACTATTACACCTGGAAACTGTTATACTTTCATAATGGAAGATTCTTATGGAGACGGATTATTATCTCCTGGGAATTACAAGGTTAAAGATGTAAATAATGGAACTATTGCTTGGGGTGGAACCAATTCTCCTAATGGAAACTTTACTAATGAGGATTTAACATATTTTGAGTCTAATGCTGGGGTTGCTCCATCATGGAATTGTGACGGACAAGGAAATTGTCAAGACCCTGGAGATGGTAGCGGGCAATATAACTCATTAAGTAGTTGTCAATCAGCATGCGTTACAACATTAATTGACAATCAAGACACTGAATCTATTACAATTTTTCCAAATCCAGTTAAAGAACAATTAACTATTAAAGGACAAATAAAATCAGTTGAAATATATGATGCTTTTGGGAAATTAGTTTTAACTTCAACAAAGAATATTATAAACACAACAAATCTTTCTAATGGTATTTATATGATAAATATAAAATCTAACAACTTAACAACAACGAAAAGAATTACGGTAACTAAGTAATTTTTATTTAAAAAAAACATCTTAAAGAGAAGCTCAACATTGTTGGGCTTTTCTTTTATTAGTACAATAATTCAGATATAATTCCTTTATATTTGTAGAAAATTAAAATTATTACCATGATAAAAAAAATTATATTATCTATATTTACAATAGTATTATTCTCAATTTCTTCTTTTTCTCAAGGCAGAAATTTACCTTCTGTAAAAGTTAAGGACTTAAAAGGAAAATTAGTGAATATTCAAAACCTAAGTAATGATGATAATCCTATAGTGATTAGCTTTTGGGCAACATGGTGCAAGCCTTGTAAAAAAGAATTAAATACTATTGCTGAAGTTTATGAAGATTGGCAAGAAGAAACAGGTGTAAAACTAGTTGCTGTATCTATTGATGATAGTCGTTCTGCTTCAAAAGTTAAGCCATATGTTAATGCTTCTGGATGGGATTATGAGGTGTTTATTGACTCTAATAGAGAACTTGCAAGAGCTCTAGGAGTATCTACAGTTCCTCATACATTTCTTTTAAATGGTGAAGGAAGCATTGTGTGGGAACACAAAGGATATATAGATGGAGATGAGGAGGAGTTATATGAACAAATTGAACATATTTCAGAATAATAAATGAAAAAGATTTTTACCATACTTCTTGTTTTTTGTTTCTCTAGTAAATTATTATCACAGGATAATACAGCAGAGATTCATGGAAATTTTGAAACAAATTTACAATCTTACTTTGTGGATTCTTCTATTGGGGCAAATGAACCTACTCCAGAAAGAATCTTAAATAATGCTTATTTAAACATATTGTATACCAAAGAAAATTTTACTGCAGGATTGAGATATGAAAGTTATTTAAATGCACTAAAAGATTACGATCCTCAATATAAAGGAAATGGAATTCCGTTTCGTTTTGCTACTTATACTTCTGATGGATTAGAGGTGACTGTTGGTAATTATTACGAGCAATTTGGAAGTGGGTTGACACTGAGAATTTATGAGGATAAAGGATTGGGAATAGATAATTCTTTAGATGGATTAAAATTAAAATATACTCCATTAAACGGAGTTTATCTCACTGGATTAATAGGTAAAAGTAGAACATATTTTGACTATGCTAAAGGTATTATTAGAGGTACAGACGCTGAAATAAATCTAAATGAAACATTAAAGCTAGAAAGTGAAACTTCTATAATTATTGGAGGAAACTTTGTAAGTAGGTTTCAAAGTGATAATAACCCTTCCTTTGTTTTACCAGAGAATGTAGCAACTATGTCTACAAGGTTAAATTTATCTCATGGTGGATTTAACTATTACGGAGAATTTGCTCATAAGATTAATGATCCTGTTGGTAGTATGGTACAATCCGAAAATAATTATGCAAGCGGAAAGGCAATTGTTAATAATATCGCATATTCTCAAAAAGGATTAGGTATTACTCTAGAAAGTCACTTTGTAGACCACATGGACTTTCGTTCTGAAAGAGCAAAAAAGAAAGAATATATCATAAACTACATTCCTACCTTAAGTAAACAACATGCTTACACCCTGTTATCACTCTATCCATGCGCTACTCAACCGGAAGGAGAATTCGGATTTAACACAAACATATTCTATAAAATTCCTAGGAAAACTCTTCTTGGTGGGAAGTACGGAACTAAACTAAACCTTAACTTTGCAAGAACTAATAGTATTCAAGGGGGGACATCCTTCTTAAATGATATTGATAGTTTAACACATAGTGCTGCTTTGTTTAAAATTAAAGGAGAGACTCTTTACTTTTCAGATTTCAATTTAGAAGTAAATAAAAAAATAAATAAAATTATAAAAACCAATTTTGTTCTCGCTAAACAATCATACAATAAAGATGTATTAGAAGGAAAGCCTATGGGAGAATATGGTATAATTAAATCAACAATAGCTATTGCAGATGTAAGTTATAAGATTAAAAAAGGGCATTCTATCAGAATCGAATTACAAACGTTAAGATCTAAGGATGATCCTAATGCTGAGAAAAAAGGTGATGGTAGCTGGCACATGTTACTAGTAGAATATACAATCTCACCGAATTGGTTTTTTGCAATTCAAGATATGTATAATTATGGTAATTATGATGAAGAAAAAAGATTGCATTACGCAAATGTATCTGTAGGATACCTAAAAGGAGCGAATCGATTTGCAATGGGATATGGCAAAAAAAGAGCGGGTATTTTCTGTGTAGGAGGAGTATGTAAGGAAGTGCCTTCTTCAAATGGATTTAGTTTAAATATTTCTTCAAGTTTCTAATATTATGAAAAAAAATATTTTATATGGTTTGCTTATTGGATTTTTAACAGGATTCTACTCATGTGATGTTATTGAAGGTGATTACATGACTGCAGGAACAACTAATCCAGTTGATACAACTTCTGTTGTGAAAAAGGTTTTAATTGAAGATTTCACAGGTCACAGATGTCCTAATTGTCCTTCAGCTGCTTCAGAATTAGAAGCTCTACAAAATGCATATGGAGATAGAGTAATTGGAATAGCTATTCATCCACATTCAAACTTTTCAATTCCTAATCCTTTATCTTCTTCACAATATACATACGATTTCCGAACAGAAGATGCAGATAATATTGATGATTTGTTTGATATGACAAGTGCTGGACTTCCAGTAGGAATGGTAAATCGAATTGGATTTAATACTAACCACCAACTTTCCAAAGACGAATGGGGAGAAAAAGTTCAAGATGAACTTGAGAAAGACCCAATCTTTAGTATTAATATTAACTCAAATGTCTCTAATGGAATTGGAAATATAACATTAGAAGTTGAATCGTTAACAAATTTAAACAGCTCATATAACATTGTTTTATGCCTCACAGAAAATAATATTATACAATGGCAAAAAAACATTGATATAGATAATGAAGAATATAATCACAAACACGTCCTTAGAAAAATTTTAAACACAACATTTGGTGAAAGTATTGGAAACAGTTTTAATTCTGGTGACACATGGGATAAAAATTATACAGTGAATATTTCAGCACTAGAAAGTCAAAATGAAAATTATTCATTAAATACATTATTTATGGGTAATGGAAACTGTACTGGATGGGATGAAGAGAATATGGAAGTGATAGCTTATATTTATAATAATTCAAATTATGAAATAGTTCAAGCTGAAAAAATACCACTAATAAATTAATTAAATGAAAAAAATAATATTAATATTTTTCCTAGGATTTATATTTTCAAAAAATATTTTTTCTCAAACAAATAGCATAAATAATATTGACGATGCCTCAGCACTACTTGAGTCATACTTTTCTCCACTGGCTGAAGCTTTTGGCTCGGGACTTAATAATGGATGGTATAATACAGCAAAACCTCATAAACCTCTAGGGTTTGATGTTACATTTACATTAAATACAGTTAACATACCTGAAGAGATGCTTACTTTTGACCCTTCTTTAATTACAGGAAATAATTTTTCAGGTAATGAAACTCCTACTATACTTGGTTCTGGAGATGGTTCATTAATTACATATGCTAACACATATGAGTTTCAAATGCCGAACCAAGGTAAAATAAATAAAAATTATATTCCGGTACCAATGCTTAATGCCGGAATTGGATTAATAAAAAAGACTGAACTAGATATTAGATATTTACCGAACTACAATTTTTCGTTAGGATTTATAGGTAAAGGATCTGTTAATCTTTGGGGAATTGGTTTAAAGCATGATTTAATGCAATATATCCCAATTGTTGGAAATATAATTCCTTTAGATTTATCATTTCAATTTGGACATACTAGTTTAAATACAAATTTTAACTATGAACCATCTGTTGGAATTAAACAAGACGTTGATTTAAATATAAAATCAACAACAATCAACTTAATAGCGTCTAAAAAAATACTTATATTCACTGGACACGCAAGTGTTGGATACAATTCTAACCAAACGGTATTTAACACCAATACTAATGGAAAATTTAATTTTGGTGATAATGAATTTAATATTCCACTAGACTTTGATTTTGATGGACTAAATAAATTTAGAACAAATTTAGGAGTTAAAGTAAACCTTGCACTTTTAGCAATTCAAATAAACCATACCTTCTCGGAATATCCTGTAACTACCATAGGAGTTGGAATAGGGCTTAGATAAAATGGGAAAAAAAATTTTATTTCTTTTTATTATTTTGATTTCCAATAATGTAAAATCACAAAACTTTAACGGAGGTTTAATTGGAGGTATTTCTTCCTCTCAAGTTTCAGGAGACAACTTATCCGGATATAATAAAGCTGGATTATTCTTAGGTGTATTTACTCAAGCTCCTGTTTCTTCAATTACAAATATAAAGATGGAAATGAATTTTATTCAAAAAGGAAGTAGAAACCCTAAATTGAATCAAAACGGAATTCCTGATATATCTACTTCTTATTTAGAAATACCTATTTCTTTAAATTATAATCAAAATGAGTTATTATCGATAGAATCTGGTATTCAAACAGCTTTCTTACTAAGTGCAAAAGATAATGATGTTTATGGATCTGTAAATTCTGATCCTCCTTTTGACAAAACAGACATAAGTGCGTTTATAGGAATATATTATCATTATTCTGAAAAAATGTCTCTAAATACAAGGTTAGGAAATTCAGTTTTACCAATAAGAGGATACTATACAGAAAGAATTTTTATTTTTAAAAGAGGTCAATACAATACAGTTTTGAGCTTTACAATACATTATATAATATGAAAAAACACAAAATTGTCATAGCAGCTACAGGAGCAAGTGGGTCTATTTATGCAAAAGTCTTATTCGATAAATTAATTCAATTAAAGAATCAAATTGAAAGTATAGGCGTTATAATGTCTGATAATGCTAAGTTTGTTTGGGAAAAAGAATTAGAAAATACTTCTTATAAAGAATATCCATTCACCTTTTATAATAAAATGGATTTTATGGCTCCTTTTGCTAGTGGTTCCGCAAATTATAATACCATGATTATTTGCCCTTGTTCAATGGGCACCTTAGGAAGAATTGCTTCTGGCATTTCAAATGATTTAAGTACTAGAGCTGCTGATGTAATATTAAAAGAAAGACGAAAACTAATAATAGTAGCAAGAGAAACTCCATTAAGTCTTATACATATCAAAAATATGAAAACAATTACTGAAAGCGGAGGGATAATCTGTCCTGCAACACCTTCTTTTTATAGTAATCCAACTAATTTTGAGGAACTTGCTGCTACAGTAATTGATAGGGTTGTAACACTCGCTGGTCTAAAAAACAATTCATATAGTTGGGGAGAAGAACAATAAAATTTTGACATTTGTGTTATTATATTGAAATATAAAAAATTATATGTTAGAATTCAGTAAGAAGATCCTCTCAAAAGTAAGTTTCGACAAAGCTTTATTTAAAAAAGAATTACGAAAAAGTACAAGATGGATGAGTCACAAGGAAATGATACATCTAAAAATATGGGCACTAACCACTTTCTCTCAATATAAAAAAGTAATCTTAGATGTATTTGACAATATATCTTAAAACAAACTACTTTGATCTGGGGATTTAAATTTCCCTAGGTGTTTAAATGCCTTATCAGTAGCTTGTCTCCCCCTAGGAGTTCTCATCAAATATCCTTCCTGAATCAAATATGGTTCATATACTTCTTCAATAGTTCCCGCCTGTTCTCCAACAGCTGTTGATATTGTGGTAAGACCTACAGGCCCACCTTTAAATTTATCTATAATTGCAGATAGTATTCTGTTATCCATTTCATCTAATCCATTTTCATCTACATTTAATGCATTTAAAGAAAACTGGGTAATTTCTTTATTTATATTTCCATCTCCTTTTACTTGAGCAAAATCACGAACTCTTCTTAATAATGCATTTGCAATTCTAGGAGTTCCTCTACTCCTCCCTGCAATTTCTAATGCGGCATCCTTGGTAATAGAAGTATCTAAAATAGAAGAAGATCTATTTACTATATCAGAAAGAAGTGGTTTCTTATAGTATGATAACCTGGAATTTATTCCAAATCTAGCTCTTAATGGAGCGGTTAATAATCCTGATCTTGTAGTTGCTCCTATTAAAGTAAAGGGATTAATCTTTATTTGGACAGATCGAGCGTTAGGCCCAGACTCAATCATGATATCAATCTGATAATCCTCCATTGCAGAATAAAGATACTCTTCTACAATTGGATTTAATCTATGGATTTCATCAATAAATAGAACATCTCTTTCATCTAAATTTGTTAGTAGACCTGCTAGATCTGCAGGTTTATCCAATACAGGACCGGATGTAGTTTTAATTCCAACTCCCAACTCATTTGCAATAATATATGAAAGAGTTGTTTTGCCTAGTCCAGGAGGTCCATGCAACAACACATGGTCTAATGCGTCCGCACGATCTTTTGCAGCTTGTATAAATACTTTTAAGTTATCTACAATCTGGTCCTGTCCTTTAAAATCATCAAATCCTTTTGGTCTTAAAACCTGCTCAAAATCTTCTGATTCAAACTCATTCTCTTCAATTTCCTCATTCATTAGCACAAATGTAAGAAACTAATTTATAAAAAAAGGGTCAGAACTAACCGACCCTTTAAATAATATTAACAACACATCTTATGTGTGAAGATGTTTACTTTCATCTAAGAACGGGTGATTTTTAGTTTCTAATGGTGCTTTAGTAAGAGCGTTAAAAACAACATAAATAAATAATCCAAAGAAACCTAACCCCATACCAATTTCAGTAAATCCAATATGACCATACTCTTTTAAAGTTCCAGGAGCTACTAGTAGATACGCATTCAACCAATGACCAATTAAAATTACAATACATACGAATATTAATCTTGTATTATTTCTTTTTGCGTCTCGACTCATTAATAGAATAATAGGAAATAAAAAGTTTATAGCCACTCTGAACCAAAATAAAAATTTATAATTTTCTAATTCCAATCTATCGTAAAAATAAGCGACTTCTTCAGGGATATTTGCATACCATATTAACATAAATTGGGAAAACCACATATAGGTCCAAACTAAAGAAAATGCAAAAATATATTTCCCCAAATCATGAATATGACTTTCATTAACTGACTCTAAATATCCTAACCTTTTGAGATAAAGCGTTATTAACAAAATAGAAACAAAACCTATTACGGCCCACTCTGAGAAAACATACCAGCCAAACAATGTGCTAAACCAGTGTGTATCAATAGACATAATCCAATCCCAAGAAGCAATAGATGAAGTAATTGCAAAAAAGACCATAAACCAAGCTGAAGTTCTAAATCCCTTATTATAATTTTCAAGGCCTCCATGTTTATCTTCATTCAGAGATAATTGTTTTAATTTTCTACCAAAATACACCCAACCAAGTATATATATAACAGATCGAATTAAGAAAAATGTCGTATCTAAAAAAGCTTCTTTCCCAGCTATAATTTTATCATAATTCTCACTATTTGGATCCATAATTCCATCTTCCATCCAGTGGTAGATATGATTTCCACCAAAATGCATTACTGCGGTAATCATAATTATCAACATAATAATTCCAGAGATAGGTAAAAAAGATATTATAGCTTCTGGTATTCTCTTTAAGACAATAGACCATGAAGCTTCAGCTACATATTGTAAAGCTATAAAAAATACTGCAAACACTGAAATTCCTAAGAAAAAATAAGTATTAAACAGTAAACTTGGCCACGCGGAATGAGCATCATTGACAAATCCTAAAATTAATGCAATTACTCCAATTATCATTAGTCCAAATGATAAATTTCTAGCATTTTTGGTTATTGTAAACATTTTTTATTAATTTTTCTTATTTATTTTTTTGTAATTTTTCTTGAATGTAATATACAATTTTCCATCTTTCTTGTTCACTTAGCAAATAAGAATGTGGTCCCATAGCATTTAAACCATATGTGATAGAATGAAACAAATGCCCCTCCTTTAAATCTCTCATATTTCCACCAGTTCTTCTAATTTGAATTGAATCTGAATAAGATGGAATAGCTGAATATACAGGATGATCAACAGAACCTTTACCATCTCCATTTATTCCATGACAATGAGAACACATCATCCCATACAAACTTTCCCCTTGATCTAGTGTTTTTTCTGACTTTAGAAAATAATTTGGATACGTTGATTCTAAAC
Organism: Flavobacteriales bacterium; assembly: GCA_002697625.1. Classification (GTDB taxonomy): domain Bacteria; phylum Bacteroidota; class Bacteroidia; order Flavobacteriales; family BACL11. Next base: position 14,916 of record NZWX01000042.1, on the reverse strand, counting down.
CAGCTCGTAAATAGTCTTCATTTGAAGAACTATAATTAAAAGTTGACAATTTACCCCTTGCAACCGTACCAACAACTGGTTTTGAGTTATAGGTTTCAATATTATGATCAGATTGAGCTCCAATACTTGGTGACCTATACATATCAGGCATATATTCAAATCCTGGATTATTGTTTGAATTACCTGTACACGCAAGAAATATTGTGAGTACAGTAAAAATTCCTATATTATATAAAAGTGTCTTCATCATCATATTATTTTTCATTAATTTCAGAAGCCCCCGTCTTTGAAAGTAGGTCCTTAACTTTTTTTGTACTTCCTTCTAATTCAAATTCAATTAAAAATTTATCATCAGTTGTTCGAGGATCTGGATTTTCTGATTTAGCACCAGGGAAAAGTCCACATTTAATTAAATATGTAATAGACATTAAATGTGCAGCAAATAAAACTGTACATTCAAACATCACAGGAACAAATGAAGGTACATTATGATAAAATGTGAAATTTGGTTTACCTCCAATATTCATTGGCCAATCAATAATCATAATATTATAAATCATCAATCCAGCAAATGTTATTCCTAAACAACCATAAACAAATGCAGCAATAGCCATTCTTGTTTCTTTCAAACCAAGTGCCTTGTCTAGTCCATGAACCGGAAATGGGGTGTAAACTTCTTTAATATCTATGTTGTTTGATTTGATTTCCTTTACTGAATTCAGTAAAACTTCTTCATCATCAAAAATTCCGTATACAGTTTTTCTACTCATTATTTTTATTTTTATATTCAGAACCAGAAGATTTTACAATAGTTTTTAACTCAGCTTGTGCTATTACAGGAAATGTCCTTGCATACAATAAGAAAAGAACAAAGAAAAATCCAATTGTTCCTAAATAAATTCCAATATCAATTATAGAAGGAGAGAACATCGACCATGATGATGGTAAAAAATCTCTATGCAATGACGTAACAATAATTACAAAACGTTCAAACCACATACCAATATTTACAAAAATTGATAAAATAAAAGTAGCTATAAAACTCTTTCTTATTGAATTAATCCAATATAGTTGAGGGGTAAGGACATTACAAGTCATCATGATTGCATAAGCCCACCAATAAGGTCCTGTAGCTCTATTTAAGAAAGCATATTGTTCATATTCAACACCTGAATACCATGCCATAAACAACTCAGTAATATAGGCGGTTCCTACTAAAGAACCTGTAAGTAATATTATAATATTCATATACTCAATATGTTTTATAGTAATATACGCTTCCATATTTACTACTTTTCTCATTATAATAAGTAAAGTCTCTACCATTGCAAATCCTGAGAACAAGGCCCCTAATACAAAGTACGGAGGGAAGATTGTTGTATGCCATCCAGGAATAACTGAAGTTGCAAAGTCCATAGATACAATAGAGTGTACCGAAAAAACAAGCGGGGTTGCTAATCCAGCTAGTACTAATGAAACCTCTTCAAATCTTTGCCAATGTTTGGCTTTTCCACTCCAACCAAATGATAAAAAAGAATATAATTTCTTTTTCATTGGAGCGGTTTTCTCATTAAATCTATCCCTTAACATAGCAAAATCAGGAATGAGTCCAATATACCAAAATACAACTGATACTGAAAAATATGTAGAAATAGCAAAAACATCCCATAATAATGGAGAGTTGAAATTTACCCACAATGAACCAAATTGATTAGGTATAGGAAATACCCAGTAAGCCAGCCAAGGTCTTCCCATATGTATAAGAGGGAAGAGAGCTGCTTGGGCAACTCCAAAAATAGTCATTGCTTCTGCAGATCTATTTATAGACATCCTCCATTTTTGTCGAAACAATAACAATACAGCGGATATTAAAGTTCCAGCGTGACCAATACCAATCCACCATACAAAGTTTGTAATATCCCAAGCCCAATTAACTGTTTTATTAAGACCCCAAGATCCAATACCTGTACCTATTGTATAAGCCATAGATAAGACACCCCAAATAAACATTATAAAAGATATGGAAAAAAGAATCCACCAATATTTATTTGCTTTTCCTTCAACAGGTTTAGACACATCTAATGTAATATCATGATAGGATTTTTTACCTAATATTAATGGATCTCTAATTTCAGATTCTTTTTGCATAAATATAAATTAAGATTTATTTCTAACTTTAGTTTGATAAAATACAGATGGAGCAACATTTAAATGATCAAGTAAATCATATTTACGAGGATCATTTTTTAAGTTATAAATTTCATGTGATGAATCGTTTGAATCTCCAAATATCATTGCTCCAGTAGAACACGCAGAAGAACACGCTGTTTGAACGTCTTCATCTTTTACAGAAACTCCGTTGGTTTTAGCTTTTAACTTAATCTCTTGAATCATCTGAATACACATGCTACATTTTTCAATAACTCCTCTAGAACGTACGACTACATCTGGATTTAAAACCATCTTACCATAATCATCATTCATATTGTAATCAAATTTATCATTATCTGAATATTGAAACCAATTAAACCTTCTTACTTTATAAGGACAATTATTAGCACAATATCTTGTTCCAACACATCTATTGTAAGTCATATGATTTAGTCCCTCAGCACTGTGTGTTGTCGCAGCTACAGGACAAACTGTTTCGCAAGGGGCATTATTACAATGTTGACACATAACTGGTTGGAAAACAACTTCTGGATTCTCTGAGGGATCTTCCATTTCAGAATACATATCTATTGCTGAAATTTTCTCTTCAGCTGATCTTTCTTTTGTCATTTCTGATGAGAAGTATCTATCAATTCTCAACCAATGCATATCTCTTGATTTTCTTACTTCCTCTTTTCCAACTACAGGTACATTATTCTCTGCGTGACAAGAAATAACACAAGCAGCGCAACCAGTACATAATGTTAAATCTATTGACTGATTCCAGAAATGACCTGTTTGATGATCGTGTTTATCCCAAAGTGTAACTTGATCAGAAGTTTTTAGCCCATCATGGGTATAATATTTTTCCCTATGATTTCCTGATGATGGATCATTTATAAAATCTGCTAGAGTTGTTTCTTTTACTATATCTCTACCCATCATTGTATGATGTAATTGAACTCCTGCAAATTCATGCTCTCCTTCGATAATGCTAATATCAGCTTTTCCTCCATTTACAAAAGTGAAAGCATTATGACCTACTCCTGTTCCACATTTTCCAGCATTAGTTCTTCCATAACCAACTGCCATTGCAACAGAACCAACTGCCTGACCTGGCTGAATCAGTACAGGTACATTCTCTAAAGTTTTGCTATTTACAGTTATATTTACCTTGCTACCATTTAAAGCTCCATTAGAGACATGCCAATTTTTAATTCCTAAATCTCTTGCTGTAGATGCAGACATTGTCAGGTAATTATCCCAACAAGCTCTAGATAATGGATCAGGTAATTCTTGTAACCAAGGGTTATTAGAGTTTGAACCATCTCCCATAGAAATTTTCTCTGATATTTCAAATTCAATTCCTTTAGAAGAAGGAATAGAGAATGAAGGAGCTGAGAAATTTGAAGTTAGAGAATGGTTTACTTGTTCTCCTTCAAAATAACCATCATGTAGTTTTTCTTCCCAAGAGGAATAGGAATTCTTTAAAAGATTATAATATTCTTCTGAAGAGCCAATCCATGAAAGTAAAGAATCTTGAAATTGTCTTCCATTAAATAATGGATTAATTGTTGGCTGCATTAAAGTATATTCTCCATTTGATGGATTTGCATCTCCCCAACTTTCTAAATTATGGTTATCTGGACAAACATAATCCATATTTATTGCTGTTTCATCCATATATAATGAAGTAGATATCTTCAAATCTACTTTCCCAAGTCCTTTATTAAACTCATCAGCATTTACCAAATTATAAGAAGGATTGACATTATAAGTTATAAGTGCATCAATTTTTCCTGAATTTATATCATCAACTAAATTGGAAACATCTTTATCGTTTCCCTTTCTTAAATAGGAAGTCTTTTGCATGTCTATAGTTGATCCATAATTTCCTAATTTATTATTAATAGCATTTACTAATAACTGAACCTCTTTATCATTTGAATTACAAACTACAATAGATGTTTTTGCTTCTATTAGAGAATCTACTATTTTAGCAATTCTCTTATCGAGAGTAGATGATCCATTTAAAGCATTGTATAAATTGGATAATAATCCCGCTTGTTCAGATGGTTTTATTTGTATCCTTTCATCTGCATTAGACCCTGTAAGTGTTAAGGTAGATTCTACCTGAAAGTGTTTCGACATTTTTCCATTCTTAGGGTTTCTTCCTTTTGAATAATCAGATTCATTATTTGGATGTCCCCAGTTTCCAATAAAATCTGCTCCAAACGAAACAATTACATCTGCCTTATCAAAATTATAATTAGGTAAAGCTCTTACTCCAAAAGTTTCTAAATTAGCCTCTAACATACCGTGAGATGAAAGAGCATCCATTTGAATGTGTTTTACGTTTCCATATTTTTCCGAGAAATCAGAAATCAGTTTTTCTGTTGTAGGACTAATAATTGTAGATGTTAAAAGTGCAATATTTCCTCCGTTATTTTTTATTTCATTCAATTTTGAAGTTATATCTGTATCAACTGTTTTCCAATCAGAATCTTTTCCATCTTTCATTGGATTTCTTAACCTAGCTGAATCATAAAGTGATAAAACAGAAGCTTGAACTCTAGCATTTGTACATGTCTTATTTGATTCTAACTTAATAGGTCTTCCCTCTCTTGTTTTTACTAAAACAGATGCAAAATCATGACCATCATAGATAGTAGAAGCGTAATAATTTGCAATACCTGGAACAGTTTCTTCTGGTTTTACTACATAAGGAATTACTTTATTTACCGGAGTTTCGCATGCCGCTAAAGTAGCAGCGGCTGTTGAGAATCCTAAAAACTTTAAAAAATCTCTACGAGATGTTGAAGAATTTGCCAGTCCTGAATCTCCTAAAAACTCATCAACAGGAATTTCTTCAGTAAATTCATTTTGCGCTAATTTCTCAACTATAGGATCATTATTTAGCTCTGCTAAACCTTTCCAATATTTTTTTGTTTTTGTCATATTGTATAGAAATTAAATCTTTATTTTTAATAGTGGCACTTACCACATTCTAAACCTCCAATCATATCAACAGTAAATCCTTCTTCTGTTCCATGTTTTTCCTTGAGGTTTTTATGCATTTCAGTATAGTAATCATTTTCTTCCATATTTACTTCTTTCTGCCTATGACAGTCGATACACCATCCCATTGTTAGAGTAGGATGATCAAATTCAATACCATCTTTAATATTATAATCAATTTTATTTAATTCTTCCGCTGTTGCTACCTGACCTACTGTCTTTTCCTGCATATTTCCATGACACTGTTGACACTCTAATCCTCCAACTGTTACATGTTGCGCGTGATTAAAATATGCATGATCTGGCAAATTATGAACTCTGACCCACTCTATTGGTGTTTGAGTATAAGTGTCAACCTTATTCCAATCAAAATCATCAGTTTCAATGTCTAAACCAAATGATTTCCAAATTTTTCCGATTTCATTTTTTGCTTCATCATCTCCACCCTTTACAACAGCATGACAATTCATACAAACATTAGCAGATGGAACACCTGAATGAGCACTATTTTTTGCACTGGAATGACAGTAATTACAATCAACTCCATTAAGTCCAGCGTGTATCTCATGAGAAAAAGCAATTGGTTGATCTGGTTGATACTTTTCAACTACTCCAACACCCATCATTAAATTATAAACTAAATACATTATAGAAACAAACAAAATGAATCCTATAATTATTTTGTTGCGATTAATAGTTATATAATTCTTAACCGATTCTAGAACTGTTTCAGTTGGTTGAGATAAACTTTCTTTTAAACTGTTTTTTACAGATGTAAGAATAAAAATTAATAATAATAGAACTATTATATAAATATAAATATTGGATATCGCATTATCCTCTTCTTCTTCAGACAAATCTGACGATACAGCTACAGGCTTTTCCTCAGGAACATATTCATTTATATAATTTAATACTGCCTTAATCTCATCTGCGGAAAGAGCCTGAGCTGGCATTTCTATTACTCCAAAAGCCGCAGGGTTTTGAACATATTTTATTAAGGTTCCCTCAGGGTCTTCAGTACTGGTAAATCTCTCACTAGTCATCCATTCTTTCGCATCAGGACCGATTAACTTACCTTCTCCAATTGAATGACAAGCCGCGCATACTGATTTAAATATTTGTTCTCCTTCAGATTGAGCTACCGAATTAAAACTCAGAAAACATAATACAGATAAGAATAATACTCGGAGTTTTAAGTTAGTTAATGAAACCATATTTTTAAATATTCAATTTTTTCGTTTGCAAATTTACTATTTTATATTGGATTTTTCTATTTCTAATTTTGAAATCTGTAGCAAATCTGTAGATTAATATAATTTATACTTATTCTAAATAACATCTTTTTTTTCTTTTTTTAGGAGAAGTTTTATTACAATATTTTTCTATTTTTGGACGCATGAAAAAACATATCACTATTTTACTATTTCTCATTCCTCAATTTTGTTTTTCACAAATTCAATCTGACAGTATTTCTGAAAGGAAAAAATTAACAATCGAGATAAATATGCAAGAAGGAATTTATGAACTAATGGAAAGAAATCAACAAATAAATTTATTAAAAGAAGGGGTTGAAGGATATTGTGTTCAAATTTATTTAGGATCAAGTAGAGAGAAAGCCCAAAGGATGAAATATAAATTTATGAAACAATTTCCGAAAATAAAAAGCGTAAGCTATGAAAGAGTTAGTCCAAACTGGAAAGTTAAAGTCGGTAAATTTAGAACAAAACTAGAAGCTGAAAAACTAAAAAACTTCATCATCTCAGAATATCCGAGTTGTTTTATTACTGAAGTTATTGTACCGATAGGAGAGTTTGACTAAAGAGTTCTCTTAACCTCAACCTCTTCATATCCTTCAACAATATCACCAACCTTTATATCATTGTAATTTTCGATAGAAAGACCACATTCATATCCTTTCTGAACTTCCTGAACATCATCTTTGAATCTTTTTAGAGAAGATAATTTTCCTGTATATACCACAACACCATCTCTAATAATTCTTATCCCTGATTTTCTATTAAGTTTTCCATCTAACACCATACAACCTGCAATTGTACCAACTTTAGAAATTTTAAATGTTTCTCTAATTTCAATATTACAAACTATTTTCTCTTCAAAATCAGGAGACAACATCCCTTCCATTGCAAGTTTTATTTCTTCAATTGCTTGATATATTACTGAGTATAATCTAATGTCTATCTGTTCCGTTTCTGCAAGTTTTCTTGCTTGTAATGACGGACGAACTTGGAATCCGATAACGATAGCGTCAGATGCAGAAGCCAGCATAATATCAGATTCAGAAATTTGACCAACAGCCTTCTGAATGATATTTACTTTAATAGCGTCTGTAGATAATTTCTCTAAAGAATCTGATAAGGCTTCAATAGATCCGTCCACATCACCTTTTACAATTATATTTAACTCTTGGAAGTCCCCTAATGCAATTCTTCTTCCAATCTCATCAAGCGTAATATGCTTTTGAGTTCTTACAGACTGTTCTCTTTGTAGTTGCATTCTTTTTGTTGCAACTTTTTTGGCCTCTTGCTCACTTTCCATTACAATAAATACATCTCCTGCTGTAGGAGCTCCATTTAATCCTAACAAGGTTGCTGGAGTAGAAGGGCCTGCTTCCTTTATAGGATTACCTCTTTCATTTAAAAGTGCTTTGATTTTACCCGAATAAGAACCTGCTAACACATAATCTCCTACTTTTAAAGTTCCTTTCTGTACTAATATGGTAGTAACATATCCTTTACCTTTATCAAGAGAAGCTTCAATAACTGAACCTACTGCTGATCTGTTAGGATTCGCTTTTAACTCTAGCATCTCTGATTCTAATAATATCTTTTCTAAAATTTCAGGGACTCCTAAACCTGTTTTTGCAGAAATATCTTGAGACTGAATTTTTCCTCCCCAATCTTCAACTAATAAATTTAGTTCCGCAAGTTCGCCTTTAATCTTCTCCGGATCTGATGTGTCCTTATCTACTTTATTTATAGCAAAAATAATTGGAACATCTGCCGCCTGAGCATGACTAATTGCTTCTTTTGTTTGAGGCATTACTCTATCATCAGCCGCTATTACAATTACAACAATATCTGTAATTTTAGCTCCCCTTGCCCTCATAGCAGTAAAAGCCTCATGTCCTGGGGTGTCAAGGAAAGATATGCGTTTTCCGTTTGGTAATGTAACCTCATAAGCTCCAATATGTTGAGTTATTCCTCCAGCTTCTCCTGCAATTACATTTGCCTCTCTAATATAATCTAATAAAGATGTTTTTCCGTGATCAACATGCCCCATAATTGTTACAATAGGAGATCTTTCGAGTAAATCACCTTCTTTGTCTGATTCCTCAATATCAATAGACTCTTGAACATCCGCTCCTACAAACTCTACTTCAAACCCAAAATCCTCAACAATAATTTGTAAAGTTTCTGCATCTAATCTCTGATTCATAGTAACCATAAATCCTAACGACATTAAAGAAGCAATAATTTCATTCACTGGAACCTCCATCATGGTAGAAAGCTCGTTTGCAGTTGCAAATTCCGCAATCTTAATTGTTTTACCTTCGGTTACTTTTTCTTGTAATTCCTGGTCTGCAATTTCTTTATGAGCAAGTCTCTTTTCTCTTCTGTTTTTTACAGATTTCTTTTTACCTCCACCTTGAAGCTTTGCTAAAGTTTCTCTAATTCTTCTTTGAGCCTCTTCAGGAGAAATCTCTATCGGAGTCTTAGCGGTCTTTCCTTTATTTTTTACAAATTTCTTAGGATTTATTTTATTAGTAATCCTTTTTCTTTTCTTTTTTGGGTCTCCAATTTTTCCTGCAGAAGTAGCTACAGGACTCTTCTTGTTCGGAGTAAGTTTTTCTAAATCAATCTTTGCTCCAGTAATTTTAGGTCCAGAAAGTTTTTTCGCTTCAGCTTTTATCACTCCTGTTTCTGTATTTACAGCATCTTCTGTAGTTTCTGAGATTTCATGAGTTTCAGACTCTTCTTTACTCTTATCTAAATCTATTTTTCCTAAAACCTTTATAGCTTTATTTTCTATACCAGAATCAGATTCTTTTTTAGGAGACGTCTTTTTCTTTTTATCATCTATAGTATCAGCTTTTTGTTTTTCTTCCTCCTCTTTAATTTTAGTTTGTTCTTCTTGTATCCTTTGCTCCTCTCTTTTAGCTTCTCTTTGCTTAGACGCTATATCGGCAGCAATTTTCGCCCTTAAATCTGGTTGAAATTCTCCTAATAAATCCATGTGCAAATCATGAGGAATTTTAGAAGATGGCTTTATCCCTTCCACTCCTTTGTTCTCAAGGAAGGAAAGAATTCTATCCATACTTACATTGAATTCCTTAGCTAATTTATTTAGCCTAACACTTTTCTTTTCAGACATATTTTATCTATCTAGTTTAATCTTCAAATTCCGCTTTTAGTATATTTAATACATTTTCTACAGTTTCTTGTTCTAAATCTGTTCTTTTAACAAGGTCATCCGCTTCTATTTCTAATACGCTTCTAGCGGAATCACATCCTATACCTTGTAAAGTTTCTATTACCCAAGTATCTATTTCATCAGAGAATTCTGATAAAGAAACATCATCTTCAAACCCTTCTGAATCTCTGTATACATCTATTTCATATCCAGTAAGATCTCCTGCTAATTTAATATTATATCCTCTTTTACCAATAGCTAATGAAACTTGATCTGGAGTCATATAAACATTTGCTGTTTTCTTTTCGTCATTCATTTCTATAGATGTTACTTTTGCAGGACTTAAAGCTCTCGAAATAAGTAAGTTCATGTTTTCTGTATGATTAATCACATCAATATTCTCATTTCTAAGCTCTCGAACTATTCCATGAATTCTACTTCCTTTGACTCCAACACAAGCACCTACCGGATCAATTCTATCATCATAAGACTCTACCATAACTTTCGCTCTTTCTCCTGGCATTCTCACAACTTTTTTAATAGTAATAATTCCGTCAAATACCTCCGGAACTTCCATTTCAAAAAGTCTTTCAATAAACTCTGGAGCAATTCTGGAAAGTACAATATGAGATTTGTTATTTCTTAACTCTGCAGATTTTACTACAGTTCTTACGTTGTCGCCTTTTTTAAAGAAATCTCTTGGTATCTGTTCTGACTTTGGCAAAATTAAATCGTTACCATCATCATCTTGCAATAAAATTTCATTTTTCCAAATTTGATATACTTCCGCATTCACAATCTCACCAATTCTGTTTTGGTAATTTTTTAGAATTTCATCTCTATGTAAATCATTAATTCTTCCCACTAAATTCTGACGGATAGAAAGAACTTGTCTTCTTCCAAATTCAGATTCGAAACTCACTTGTTCGGAAACTTCCTCCCCAACTTCATAATCATCCTCTATTTTTAAGGCATCCGAAAGTTTAATTTGAGTGTTTTCATCTTCAATTTCATTATCTGCAACTACCTCTCTATTTCTCCAGATTTCTAAATCTCCTTTATCAACATTAATAATTACATCAAAGATTTCTGCTCCATCATATTTTTTTTCTAAAACAGTTTTAAAAACATCCTCTAAGATACTCATCATTGTTTCTCTATCAATATTTTTTACTTCTTTAAACTCCGAGAACGAATCAATTAGATTTTCAACATTCATTTTATTACTTATTTAAATTTTATTATCAGTTTCGTTTCTTTTATTTTATCTATAGGAATATTAATCTTTTCTATTAATGATTCCTTTTTCTTTTTTTGTTTTGTTTCTATTTCTAACACAAGATCTTCATTAAAGGAAATTAGTTTCCCTTTTATCTTTTCTCCTGCAGTAGTTTTCACTTTTACATCTCTTCCAATATTTTTTTGGTATTGCTCGCTTACAACAAAAGCTTTATCAATTCCAGGAGAACAAACAGTAAGTTGATAGTCTTCAATATCTCTATCCAAACTTCCTTCTATATGTCGACTTACATTTAAACAATCTTTTACCACTACTCCATTATTTTTATCAAACAAAATAGTAATATCGTTTGTTGCACTAACTTTTACATCTACCAAAAAACAATCTAGTTCTACTATTTTTTCTAAGGCTAACTCTTCTACTCTTTCTTTTGATATCATACTATAATAAAAGAAGGGGCTAACCGCCCCTCCTTATCTTTCTTCTATTAACTTCTTTGCAAAAATATAAAAAAAAAAATACCTGTAGAAGTATTACGTATTATTTGTTAAATATTGATTGTAAAAATTCTGAGTATTTATTTGAACCTTTATTATTTAAATGACTTAAATCTGCATACATGGAATTTTCTAACACAAAAGATGTATGGTCAAAATATGTGGCATTCGGCATTTTTTCTGAAACAATTTCCAGGTTTCTGGCTTTAATTACGGAAAAATGCTTTTCAAGAATCGGATGAATAGGTGTATTTAATAAAATAAGTTTAATATTACTTTCTTGTGTAAACTCATATATCTTTTGGAGATATTTTAATTCAGTAATTGCTATTTCTTCATCAACTATAGGGGGGCTCAGATTAAACTCTATAATAGCTTCGTCTATTTTATTGACGTTTATTTTGTTATAACTACCTATAAAATCTCTTTTTTGCATGTGTAAATTGTAAAAATCTGAGTACAAAATAAAAGTTTGAAAACTTACCTCTAAAGGATTCGATTTAAAAAGATCTAAATAATCATCTTTATTAAATAGAATAATATGCCTTGTCATCTTATTATTTATTTTCTGAGATGATGAAAACCACTTTTCTTTCTGGGAGAAAAGATCATTATCAGAAAAACTTATTATAACAGTATCAATTTGAGGATTATATTTTGTAAACTCTCGAATCTTCATATAACTATAGAAATATGAAGAGGCGCTCTGTGAGAGATTTACAGAATTTGAAATAATTGAATCATTTACAGAACATTCTGTATGAGAATTACCAACAATTAGTATATTCTTTTTCTCTTTAATTTTATATTCAAAGGTTTTCTTAGAAACAAAAACGGAAAGGAATCCTACTATAAGACTTACAATCCCTGTAATTATTAAAAACAACACACCTCTTTTTATAAATTTCTTCATCTTAAAATTGAAAATAGATAAATTCGTTTTTCTGACCTCCATGCCCAAAAATTAATAATAACATTAGAATATAAGTGGTCCACCTAACATATACGCTAGAAATATTTAATGGATTCCTTTCATCTTTTCTATTTAACCAATCAGACACAATAAAAAAGAAGATATAAACTAATCCTGATCTATAAGAAATAGGAATGGAAAAATTAATCATCATTTTCTGTAAGTAGAGAAATGAATCTATTATTGTATTACTCCTAAAAAACACCCAAGAAATCATAACTGTGAAAAATGTAATACTTATTTGAAAGATCTCTTTTATTGATGGGGTCATTCTGTTTGCAGCTACTATAGCCGTAGTATATCTCCTGTTTTTATTCGAGACAGCTATTGCTAAATACAATAACGCATGGATTAATCCCCATGTGATAAAAGTAAAATTATCTCCATGCCAGAAACCGCTAATGATAAAAATAATGAAGATATTTCTGATTGTTATCCACTTCCCTTTTTTTGAACCGCCTAAAGGAATATATATATAATCTCTGAACCAAGAAGATAAAGACACATGCCATCTTCTCCAGAATTCAGAAATATCTCTTGAGAAATAAGGGAAAATGAAATTAGATCGGAGTTCAATACCAAACATCTTTGCTGTACCAATAGCAATGTCAGAATAACCACTAAAATCGCAATATATTTGGAAAGAGAAATAAATAAGTCCTAATAATAACTCTCCACCATTTAATGATGTGTAATTCTCAAAAATAGGAGTAACTAGTAACGAAAGAGAATCTGCAATAACAACTTTTTTGAATAACCCCCACAATATTAGTTTTAATCCATTAACTGATTGTTTATAATCAAATTTTCTCTTATTTAAAATTTGCGGAAGTAAATTAGAGGCTCGTTCAATTGGTCCAGCTACTAGTTGTGGAAAAAAACTTACAAATGAAGCAAAAGAAATAAAATCTTTTGTAGCTTTTATTTCACTTCTGTAAACATCAAGCGAATACGACATTGTTTGAAATGTGTAGAAAGAAATTCCAACTGGTAAAATAATTTTTAATGTCCAAACATCTGTAACTTGATATCCAATTTTTGACAGTAATTCTATCCATGAATCAACAAAAAAATTATAATATTTAAAAAATCCAAGTATAGAAAGATTAAATATAATACTAATTAATAAATATATTTTCTTTCTTTTTTGCTTGTGATTTTCTTCAATTCTGATAGCAACAAAATAATCAACAAACGTAGAAAGAAAAATCAAAAATAAAAATCTCCAATCCCACCATCCATAAAAAATATAACTACTAATCAGAATGAATATATTTTGATATCTGGATTCTTTTATTGCCCAATAAAGAAAAAAAGTAATTGGGAGAAACAAGAAGTATTCTAAAGTATTAAATAACATTTTTTTCTATAAAAAAAATTCGAGAAGTTTCTCGAATTTTTCATTAATTAATATGATTTTATTATTGAACAACAACTCTTTTTGTTGTAAATGAATTGTTAGTTTTAATCTGAACCATATAAATTCCTCTAGGGTGTTCAGATAAATCTACTTGTTTTGTATATTCTCCTACAAACATCTCCTTGTTTTCAATCTCAATAAGTTTACCAAAAGCATCAATAATAGTTAACTCAAAACTGTTGACTTCATCCGAAACAAAAGAGATGTTAAAAATCCCTTTAGTTGGGTTAGGATATACATTTAAATTATTAGCAAGCTCCTCATCTCCTGCGGAAATTCTGATAGAAGATAAAGTATTGAAATACTGCCACGAAGTAAAAGATGAAACATTACTTGAAATAGCATCACATTCAGATCTAACTCTCCATTTGTATGTAGATGATGGAATTAAAGAGCTTAATGACAATAAATTAGTATTAGTAAACTGTACATTTACTGGAGATCCAAGTTTTCTCCATTTAATTTTATAGTTGACAGCTCCAACTACAGGATCCCAAACTAAATCTGCGGCATTATTAAGTATGTTCTGTTCACCAGGATTTAACGGAACAGTACATGGGCCTGCAAGAGCAAACGTTTCAGTTGTTGTCCATGATGAAGTTGATACAGAACTACAATGTGTCCTAATTTCCCAGTCATAAATAGTCCCCATTGAAAGATTATTTATAGTTCTAGATAAAGTATATACATTATATATATAAATCCAATTTGTAGTCCCCTGAACTCTTCTCCTTATATCGTACTTCAATGCTCCTGTAACTGCTGTCCAACTTAATGTAACAGAGGTCCCTGCTAAAGTAGAAGACAAACCACTAGGAGCATTACAAGGTGGTATTGGGACTAGAGTTGTAAAATACTGATTTGAGGTCCATGAAGATGTATTCGTTCCAGCTACATCACAAATACCTTTCACCTGCCATTGATAATTCGTACCAGTTGATAATCCAGTTAATGCTAAACTATTAGTATTTACAGTATCAAAACTCCAAGAACCTCCAACTTGCTTATATCTAATTCTATAACCCCAAGAACTAGGAATCGCATCCCAAGATAAAAGGGCGGATGCTGTATCAATATTAGATGTATTAGGATTCTGTGGTGTAGTACAAGGTGTTAAGGTAGTAAATGTCTCTGAAGATGACCAAGCAGAAACAGAAGAACTATCCGCACTACAAGCCGATCT
>NZWX01000041.1 GCA_002697625.1 Flavobacteriales bacterium | reverse complement strand
TATAAAAAGAGTTCCTGGAATTTCAATCACTAATGGAAAATATGTGTATGTGAGAGGACTTGGAGATAGATACACTAAAACACAACTTAACTCATTGGACCTACCTGGACTTGACCCTGATAGAAACGCTATACAAGTTGATATTTTCCCAACAAATATTATTGATAATATAATAGTTTACAAGTCATTCTCAGCAAACTTACCAGCCGACTTTACTGGAGGAATAGTAGATATACAAACTAAATCTTTACCAGAAAACAAAACAATTAATTTTTCTGGTAGTCTAGGATACAATCCACTTTCTAATTTAAATAGTCAATTTTTGACCTATAATGGTGGAAAGTATGATTTTTTAGGAATTGATGATGGAACAAGAACCTTGCCAATAAATAAAAATTTACAAATAACCCAAGTTGATAGAGTTACTAATTATAATAATCTAATTAAATGGAGTAATGCGTTTAGTAATGAACTGGCTGCAATTAGGGCTATGAGTTTAATTAATTCAAGTTTTAGTGTTTCTGGAGGTAATCAGTTTGATCTTAATGATAAAAAAATTGGGTTTGTTGGGGCTTTTTCATTTAAAAATAATTATGATTATTTTAGTGAAACACAACAAAACTACTGGAGAAAACCTATAGCAAGAAATGAATATGATCTTGAGCCAGCTAAATTGATAAATGGTGATTTAGGATTACAAAATTCAAAAATCAGTTGCCTATTAGGGGCTAGCTTAGAAAATCAAAAATTTAAATATAAATTAAACTTTCTTTTTTTAAGAGATACAGAAAAAAAGGCAGGAGTTTTTAATGGTGAGAATTTTTTCTCAAATGTAAACAAATTTAAAAAAGACATTCTAGAGTTTACTGAAAGGTCTCTAGCAAATATCATGTTAAGCGCAAGATATAATATAAATGATGGCAAGCAGGTTATCAATTGGAAAATTTCACCAACAATATCTAAAATTAGAGATAGAGACCTAAGAGAAACTCCATATTTAGTTTCAATTATTGAAGATGATACAACTTTTGCGATAGATGTAAGTAATGTAGGTAATCCAAATAGAATTTGGAGGTACCTGGATGAATTTAATCTGTCTTCATCATTAGACATTTTAAACAATCATGAAGTTTTTAACAAAGAAGCAAAACTTAATGCTGGTTTAAATTTTACATACAAGTCAAGATCATACGACGTGTTAGGATACAGCTTAACCGCATATAATGGGAGTCAAATCTCTTTTACCGGAGATCCAAATGAGATAATGAACTCACTATTAAATGATACTAATTCTCAGTCTGGATTCCATATTATTGGTGGAGAACAATTAAGCAATAAGTATGACGGAAATATATTTAACACATCTATATATATCTCTGAGGAGTTAAACATAAATAAAAAACTAAAATCTGTCTTGGGCACAAGAATTGAATATTATCAACAATACTATTCTGGACAAAATCAGAGTGGGGAAAAATATGTAAACAAATTAGTTTTAGAAGATATTGGGATTTTCCCAAGTTTAAATTTTATTTATGACTTGGATGAAAAATCTAAAACACGCTTTGCAATCTCAAAAACTACAGCAAGACCGTCATTCAAAGAAAAATCACTAGCAACAATATATGATGGTATTTCCGCAATTACTTTTAATGGGAATATCGATTTAAAGGTGTCGGATATATATAATTTTGATTTTAGATTCGAAAGATATTGGCACAACAATCAAACAACTGCATTCAGTCTTTTTCATAAAAGAATGTATAACCCTATTGAAATTGCGTCTTTTCGTTCAGATCCTGACAATATACAACCAATTAACACAGAAACATCCGAAATTTTGGGATTAGAATTTGAAATTAGAAAAAATATATATTCAAATCTTATTCATAATTTTTACTTTTCAGCAAATAGTTCTATTATTCAATCAAAAGCTTATATAGAAGGTGAAGAATTAGATTCAAGGTTGTCAAACTTAAGAGAAAATGAAACAATTCAAAATACCAATGGAAAATATTTCAGACAAATGCAAGGTCAAGCTCCATATATGATTAATTTATCTTTTAATTATAAAAATAAAAATATTGGGTTAGAAACAGGTTTGTTTTATAATGTCCAAGGAAAAACACTATCAATTGTGTCAATGAATTTAAATCCAGATATTTACACCGCTCCATTTCACAGTTTAAATTTTAATTTCAATAAAAATATTAATTCTAATTTTACCATTGCTATGGGTATAGACAACTTGTTAAATCAGAAAAAAATTATGAGAACATCGTCATTTAACTCTGAAAGTGAAGTTTTCAAATTGTACAAACCGGGTAGCATAATAAAATTTAAAATTAATTATCAAATTTAAGATTAAATAACTTTTTGTTAATAATTACATAATGTATAACAGGGAATAACATAATATGTTTGTGTCATAAAAAATTAGAAAATTATGATTACATTCTTAATACTGAGCTCGGTATTTATTACTATTTTAATACGTCAAATTTTAAAAGATAGAAAAGAATACTTTGAATGCCACTCTATCAATGATAAATATAGACATTTTTAGTAAGCCTTAGTTAATACATTTAATAATAGTTTTTAATGCCAAATTGTTTAAAAAAGGTTTTGTGAATTTTAAAAATAAATAGATTATTGTTTCTATTTGTATTATGTTAAATCGTATAAATTTTAAGAAAGAAACTGCCGGTGGGTTAGTTGTCAATAATCAAAATGAACTTCTTTTAATTTTCAGAAAAAGTCTTTGGGATCTTCCTAAGGGAAAGCTTGATTTACAAGAGACACATGAATGCGCCGCTCTAAGAGAAGTAGCTGAAGAAACAGGGGTGGTCAAAAATAAATTAAAATTAATAAAGCCATTAATTTCAACTAAATATTCTTCGAAAAAAAAGAATAAAAAAATTATTAAAACTGCGAAATGGTTCTTGATGTACTATGATAATAATGATTTAACTCTAATTCCTGATCATGAAGAATCTATTACAGATGCAAAGTGGGTTTCAATTTCAGAATTGACTCCCTTTCTAAAAAGTTCACGCAATTATGTTTGCGATGTAGTGAGTTCATTTCTAGATAAAAATTAACCTAAACTTAACATTTAGACAGTATATTTAATATTATTATAATATATATAAAATATATATATCATATTTTTGAATAAAATTATTTATGAGTGTTAAATTTTATAATACTTTTAAAAAAATATCTGATTCACAATTCCAAAAGGAAAAATTTAGACTGCAAGTAGAACTTCTCAAATTACAGGAGTGGGTTCTTAAAAACAACAAACGTTTAGCTATAGTTTTTGAAGGAAGAGATGCTGCGGGAAAAGGATCTGCTATTAAACATATGGTTGAAAATCTAATGCCATTACATCATAGGGTTTTTCAACTAGGGTCTCCCACAGAAAAACAAAATAAATCTTGGTTTAAAACATTTGAAGCTCAACTACCTGATGTAGGTGAGATTGTTTTTTTTGATCGATCATGGTATTCAAGAGCTATGATACAACCAACTATGTCTTATTGTACAAAAGGACAGTATAAATATTTTTTAAAGAATGTTAATATCTGGGAGAAAAATCAAATAGAGAGGGGAGTTATTTTGATTAAAATTTATCTTTCGGTAGACAAGAAGACTCAAGTTAAACGCTTTGAAATTAGAAAAAATCATTCGTTAAAGTACTGGAAGCTTTCTCAAAATGATATTAATTCATTATCTAAATGGGATACTTATTCGTATTATAAATTGGTTATGTTTGAAAAAACCTCAACAAAATTTTCACCGTGGACTGTGATAAATTCTAATAACAAACTCACTGCTAGACTTAACGCATTAAGATATGTACTTGAATGTATTGATTATGATGATAAAATTAATTTAAAACCAAAATCGTGGAGTTTTGATAGTGAAGAAAAAAAAATAAAAATATCTGGAGTAATTTTTAATAACTTGACACAAGAACAATATAAATTACTTAATCAACTAAAACAAATTATATAAAAGCTAATTATATATTATTAAAAAAGTGGAATCTTAACTCATAATGAGATGGATTACGCTATGGTGGACCTCTCGGTCCCAGCTTCGAGCTTTTTTTAGATAATTATTATATACTTTTGCATTATGAAAAAACTACTCCTTTTATTATGTTTACCTTATGTCGGTATGTCACAACAATTAACTACAGAAAATGTTTTGTATGATGGAAATAATAGAGAATATATTATATATGTTCCACAAAATTATTCACCATCAATTTCGACTCCAATATTGTTTGCTTTGCATGGCGGCTCGGGATATGCAAATGATTTTATGAATTATGAAGCGGATTTTAGATCTATTTCTGATACAGCTGGATTTATCTTGGTGTATCCTCAGGCGCTTGAAGATCCAAACGATGGTAATTCAACAAATTGGTTACATAAAGAACCGACAAATCATAAAGACATCTTTTTTATTGAAACTTTAATTGATACAATTTCATCTGAATATAATATAGATTTAAATAGGATATATGCGTGCGGATATTCTCTTGGGGGTATGTTTTCTTATGAGTTAGCTTGTCAGCTCAATAATAAAATAACAGCAATTGCATCGGTTGCTGGCGCTGCTTTTTATGGAGCATTTGCAAATTGTAACATAACACATCCTACTGCTGTACTAAGTATAAATGGAACTGATGATGACATACATCCTTATAATGACACAATAAATGGATGGTATTTTTCAGTCGCCGCGATAGATAGTTTCTGGTCATACTCAAATAATACGGAGGTTATTCCAATAATAACGCAGTTACCGGATTTAAATACTACAGACGGGAGCACTGTTGAAAGGTATTCATGGCAAAATGGAGATGGATGTGTGTCTGTTGAAGAGTTGAAAATTATTAATGGAGGACACGATTGGCCCTCTCCCTTAAGTTCATGGGGAAATCAAGATATTAATGCTAATGTTGAGTTATGGAACTTTTTGTCTAAATTCGACATGACTGGTCTCATTGGTTGTAACTCAACAAATGTGATTGATGTTGATATTGTAAATTCTAAAATTCTTATTAGAACGGTGGATTTGTTAGGAAGAGATTCTAAAGATCTTAATAGTAAACCTCTCTTTTACATCTATGATGATGGGACGGTGGAGAAGAAAATAATTGTTGAATAGAAGAAAACCCTCTCAAATGAGTGGGTTTCTTTTTACTTATTTAGATTGTTATAAAATAGATAATCGTTGGTATAAACAATCCGCTACATATTATTGATAATTCCTTTGAGTGTGTTTCTGTTGAATGCCAATATGCTATAATTATTAATGGAATTTGGAAAGGTATTCTGAATAAAGATTGACCCTTAGAAACGCTGAGCATCTCTCTAGCAGTTTCTGAAACATATAAATATATATTTGCAGGAAACACAGAAATTAATAATAAAATTATTCCCCACGCTGCTAATTTCCTAGTCGGATTAAATAATAATAACACCCCAAGTATCACTTCAAAAACCCCACTTATTAGAACAGCTTCCTCTTTCCAATTTATGATTGGAGGCACAATTGCAACAAAGAAATCGGTATTTGTAAAATGTTTGATTCCAACAGTCACATATAATAAGCTCATTACATAGATTGTGATATTTTTAAATGTTTTCAATTTTTATTTTTTTCTCAAAAACAAAAAAACCTACTCAATAATAATGAGCTCTTTATTTGTAAACCTATCGTTCCCGTTTCAAAATTGTTGAAATAAAAAAGATAAACGGATATTCAAAAATTTCTTATAATTAATTTTTTGTTGCGTTTTTTGATGGTTTTTTATTTGAATTTCCAGTTGTAGGTGTGTAGGTTTTCTACTGAGTGTTTTAATAGGTCAATTGCTCCTCTAACATCGTTTTTATGCACCATTTCTATCACTTGGTGTATGTGCCTTGTTGGTATAGAAACAGCTCCCGCAATACACCCTCCTGGGTTCATTCTTTGTATTCCTGCTGTATCTGTTCCTCCTGCTGGTAAAATTTCTAATTGTGTTTTTAATTTTTTCTTTTTTGAAATTTCTTTCATATATTTTACCATTCTATAGTCAGAAACTGTGGAAGAATCCATTACTTTAATACACGCCCCGTCTCCTAGTGCAGAAACCTGTTCTTGTTTGGTGCTTCCCGGTGTGTCCCAGGCGATTGTGGTGTCTAGTCCAAAACCAAAATCTGGATTTATGTCCATTGAGGATACGTTCGCTCCTCTAATCCCAATTTCTTCTTGTACTGTAAACACTCCATATACATCATAAGGTGGTTTCTTCTTCATCTCACGGAACATTTCAATCAAAATAAAAACCGAAACTCTATTGTCTAATGATTTACAATTTAAACAATCCCCCATTTCAATCAATTCTCTTTCTCTTGTTATGGTGTCTCCTACCGAAATAATTTTATCCAACTCTTTTTTTGATCTTCCTGTGTCTATAAAGTAATCTTTAATTGTAGGAACTTTTGCTCTATCTGTTGCATTCATCAAATGAATTGGTTTGCTCCCCATTACACCAACAACATCTTTTTTTCCATGAATAATTACTCTTTGAGCGGTAAGTGTTTTTGGATCAAAACCTCCAAGGGTGTGGAAAAAGATAAATCCTTTATCGTCAATGTGAGTTACAATAAATCCAATCTCGTCCATATGGGCCGCTATCATAACTTTTTTGTCTTTATCACCTTTTTTGATTGCAACAACATTTCCCATGTTATCAATTTTTATTTCATCTACTAGCGATTTTACCTCTCTAAGTACAATTTCCCTTACTCTTTGTTCGTGTCCTGGAGCTCCAGCAACCTCACAAATCTCTGCTAATAATTTTGTGTTTATCATTTTACTTTACTTAGTTTCATCATATTGGTCATGCCTCTTTCTTCAGCTGGCATGCTAGCTATGTTTATTACTTTATCACCCCTTTTTACGTGTTTCTTCGTTTTCAGAAAGTTTTGTGTTTCTAATACTGTATCGTCTGTTGTTTTTCCCCCGTCATAATAAAAAGCTTTTACCCCCCAAACCAAACTTAATGTGTTTAAAATAGTATGATTGTTTGTAAAGGCATAAATATATGCTGTTGGTCTGTAACTCGATGTTTTTATTGTGTTGTATCCTGAATAGGTTGCGGTAATAATTGCTGTTGCTTTGACTTTTTCTGAAATCTGGCAAGCGTTTGCGCAAATCGCATTAGAAACAAATCTTTCATTTTTTACCAACTCTCTTTCTGAGGTGTTTTTGGAAATTGAATGCTTGCTTCTTTCCACATCCTTAATCACTTTTCTCATGGTGTCTACCACTCTTAATGGGTGCTTACCTATAGAAGTTTCTCCACTAAGCATCATTGCGTCCGCCCCATCAATTACAGAGTTCGCAACATCATTTACCTCTGCTCTTGTTGCAAAAATATTGTCTGTCATGCTCTCTAACATTTGTGTAGCTATCACCACTGGTTTGGATTGGGAAATACATTTTTGTACAATCATTTTCTGGTAAACCGGAACTTTATGTAGCGGTACTTCAACACCTAAATCTCCCCTGGCAACCATTATGGCGTCTGTTTTTAATATTATATTATCAATATCTGAAATAGCTTCTGGTTTTTCAATTTTTGCAATTACTAAAGCTTTTGATGTTTTATGTCGTTTTATAATTTTTTTTAGAGTATTTACATCCCCAGCTGACCTAACAAATGAAAGTCCAATCCACTCTATTTTTTCATCTAATATAAACTCTAGGTCTTTCTTGTCTTTTTTAGTTAAACAGGGTAAAGAAACGTGTGTCTGTGGTAGGTTTACCCCTTTGTTAGACTTTAAAAGTCCTCCAAAAACAACCTTAAGTTTAACTCTGTTTTTTTGATTTGTTTCAAGTACCTGTAATGATATTTTCCCATCATCTAGCAGTACTCTGTCTCCTTTTTGTACGTCTTTCGGAAAGTTTGGATAACTTATATAGATATCCTCCTTATTTTTATGGTTTGTGGTGAAGTGTATATAAGATCCTTTTCTGAGTTTTTTGGGTTTTTCAAAAGTTCCAACTCGTATTTTAGGTCCTTGTAAGTCTGCTAATATTGCTGTGTGTACCCGCAACTCTTTGTTTACTTCTTTTATGTTATTAATTATCTCTTTTGCTTGATCGTGTGTAGAATGCGAGAAGTTTATTCTACATACATTAACGCCCCTAAGAACCATCTTTTTTATCATCTCTTTTGAAGAAGTTGATGGCCCTATAGTTGCTACTATTTTTGTTTTATTAATCATTAATAATAAATGGTCTGATTGAATTTATTTTTGACAAATTTAACTCAAAAACTAATAACACATCTTCAATTTGATTTAAACTTTCTATTATTTTTTTTGAGTTGTATATCCCCCCTTGTACAACAAGAAAGTAGTTTATACCTTTGTTGGAGGGGTCTAGATATCCTGTGTCTGACCTGTTAGTCAAAATGTTGTATTGGGTTTTTGTGGTTTTTTTAGTATAAGTAAATCTTTCGAAATTTTGACCTTCTTTTTGGTGGTGGGGGTGGTTTTTTGTTTTTATAAAATTTGTTTTTAGTTTTTTGTTTATTTCCCAACACAGTTTGTATGATTTTAAATGACAGTTTACTCCCAAAATTAGGAAGTCAATTTCATATTCATTTTCTACTTTAATGGTTTTCATACGCCGCTAATTTACAATATTAATTACAATCTTAGAAGATTTTTGTTCTGCTGATTTTATCGTTTTACCCCATGATTCTGAAACCTTATCCCCATTGATGTGTAATTCTATAAGGTATTGTTTTTGGTGGTCTGGTCCTTTTTGTTTGGTGTTAACAAATTTAATCTGTTTTTTGTTTTTTTGAGACCACTCGAGTATCTTACTTTTATAATTATGGTCAAATAAATCTGTGTTTCGTGGTGGGATAATAAATTTTTTAATAAATGTTTGTGAGGTTTTGTACCCTAAGTCTAAGTAAATAGCTCCTATTAACGACTCTAAAACATTGCCATAAATGTTTTTACTTAAGGATTTTAAGTTGTGTTTTATAAGGTTCTCGAGTATTAATTCTTTTCCAATTTTGTTTAAATTTTTTCTACCTATAATTATCGATCTTTTTTTTGATAGTTCTCCCTCCTCTATGTTTTTATGCTCTAAAAACAAATATTCGCTTACCGTCATATTTAAAATAGAGTCCCCTAAAAACTCTAGTCTTTCATAATTGTTTGTTTTGTTTTGTGTTTTGTGTGTAAACGCCGTGTTATAATATGAAATTTTATTGGGGTAAATATTACATGTTTTGTTTAAAAAAATAAAAATCCCCTCTTTGTTTTTGTTTAAAGAAGGGATCTGTTTTATGATTTTTTTTAAAAAAATCACTCTTTATATTTTTTAACTAATAATGAGGCGTTATGACCACCAAAACCAAAGGTGTTACTTAAAGCGTAGTTTATTTCTCTTTTTTGCGCCTTATTTAGGGTTAAATTAAGTTTTTCATCTATTTCAGGATCAAACGTTTCATGATTAATGGTTGGGGGAACTATATTGTTTTTTATCGCCATCACACAAGCAATCGTTTCAACAACTCCAGCAGCACCTAATAAATGTCCGGTCATTGATTTTGTAGAACTGATGTTTAAATTATAAGCGTGATCTCCAAACAGTGACTTAATTGCTTTTGTTTCCGCAATATCTCCCAATGGAGTTGAGGTTCCGTGAACATTTATATAGTCAATTTCAGAAACATCTACTTCAGCGTCTTCAATAGCGAGTTTCATTACGTTTTTTGCTCCTAGACCTTCTGGATGTGGGGCGGTAATATGATGTGCATCTGCGGTAAGTCCGCTTCCAACAATTTCTGCAAGTACCGTAGCTCCTCTCTTTTTTGCGTGTTCATATTCTTCTATTACCAAGGCCCCTGCTCCCTCTCCCATGACAAAACCGTCTCGATTTTTGTCAAATGGTCGAGATGCTGTTTTTGGGTCTTCATTTCTAGTAGATAAAGCCATCATTGCATTAAACCCTCCTATTCCTGGTTCATAAACACAGGCTTCTGAGCCTCCTGTAATAAACAAATCAGCCTTGTCCCATTTAATATAATTATAAGCGTCAATTAAAGCGTTTGTAGAAGAAGCGCAAGCTGAGACGGTTGTAAAGTTTGGACCTCTAAGGTTGTATTTAATTGAGATGTGTCCTGCGGGGATGTCTGATATTAGTTTGGGAATAAAGAAGGGGTTAAATCTTGGCGTCCCATTTCCTTGTCCGTAATTTACCGATTCATTAAAAAAAGTGGACATTCCTCCTATACCAGACCCCCAAACAACTCCTGATCTATCTGGGTTTATATCTTCTGTTTTTATTTTTGATTGTTGTACCGCTTCATTCGCAACAACCAAAGCGTATTGGCTAAATACATCTAATTTTCTAGCTTCTTTTCTATCTAAAAAATCTGTCGGGTTAAAGTTTTTCACCTCACAAGCAAATTGGGTTTTAAAGTTTTCTGCATTAAAGTGGGTGATTGGCGCCGCGCCGCTCACCCCTTTAATTAAATTTTCCCAATAGTCTTGTAAGTTGTTTCCAATCGGGGTTAACGCTCCAATTCCAGTAACAACAACCCTGCGTTTTTTCATTTTGTTGGTAATTAAGAGGTCTCAATAAAAGAAACAGCGTCTCCTACTGTTGTGATTTTTTCTGCTTTGTCGTCTGGAATTTGAATGTCAAATTCTTTTTCAAACTCCATAATAAGTTCTACTGTATCTAAAGAATCTGCTCCTAAATCATCTGTAAAACTAGCTGTTGGGGTTACTTCTGACTCGTCAACACCCAGCTTGTCAACTATGATTGCTTTTACTTTGGTAGTTACATCTGACATTTTTTTTTATTTTAAAATTAATAATATGCAAATAAATACATTAATTATATAACTCACAAGTTTTCTGTTTTTCTGTTTTAACATTTCTTTGTTTATTAAGCTAAATAATTATTTTTGCAACATGAAAAGAATTGCAATTTTTGCCTCTGGAAACGGCACTAACACTGAAAATATTTGTCGTTTTTTTAATCGGTCTGAAGAAATAAGGGTTGTATTAGTCTGCTCAAACAAAAAAACGTCGGGGGTGTTAAATCGAATAAAACCATATGGTGTTCCTTCTTTAGTTTTTTCAAAAAAAGAAATGAACAATACGCCTCTTTTGGAAAACTCTCTTTCTAAATTTTCTGTAGATTTTATTGTGTTGGCTGGGTTTTTATTAAAAATCCCCTCAAAACTTGTCCGTTTGTATGAAAACAAAATAATAAACCTTCACCCGTCTCTTCTTCCAAAACACGGAGGGAAGGGTATGTATGGTGATTTTGTACATAAGTCTGTGTTAGACCATAATGAAAAGGAAACTGGAGTAACCTTTCATTATGTCAACAACAATTATGATGAGGGCAATATTATTCATCAAGAGGTGTGTGATGTTGAAAAAAACGAAACCGTCAAAAGTTTATCGCAAAAAATCTCTAAACTGGAACAAAGGTTTTATCCTAAAATAATTAAAAACGTTGTTTTAAAATAATGAGTGTTGTTGTTTATACAGACGGGGCTGCAAAAGGAAATCCTGGAAATGGGGGATATGGAGTTGTAATGATGTTTGGTTCTCACAGAAAAGAGATTTCTGCAGGATTTGAGCTTACCACCAATAATCGAATGGAGCTTTTAAGTGTAATTATTGCTCTGGAAAATTTAAAAAAAGACGGGGTGGAGGTGGTTGTATATTCTGATTCAAAATATGTTGTTGATGCGGTTGAAAAAAAATGGGTTTTTGGTTGGGAAAAAAAGAACTTTACAAAAAAGAAAAACCCTGATTTATGGATTCGATTTTTAAAATCGTATCGAAAACATTCTGTTCGTTTTATTTGGGTAAAGGGCCACGCTGATGTAAAAGAAAATGAAAGGTGTGATCAGTTAGCTGTTGCCGCCGCTGAGTCGGACAGCCTTAAAAAGGATGTTTGGTACGAAAACAATGTTGGGAAAAAAAATGAACTTTTTTAGTTTTCTAACGAAATATCAAACCTAACTAAGTCTATAAATTGCTTCAACCTTGCCTCTACATCTTCATATGATAATTCTTCTAGTCTTTGTGTCCCGAATTTTTCCACACAAAATGACGCCATAGCAGAACCATGAATTACAGCTCGTTTCATGTTTTCAAAAGAAATATCTTCTGTTTTTTCTAAGTACCCTATAAATCCTCCCGCGAAAGAATCTCCCGCTCCAGTTGGGTCTAAAACGTCGTCTATCGGTAAGGCGGGTGCAAAAAACACCTCATTATGATTAAAAAGCAATGCTCCGTGCTCTCCTTTTTTAATTATCAAGTATTTGGGACCCATCTCTAAGATTAGTTTTGCAGATTTCACTAAAGAGTGTTCTCCTGACAGCTGGCGAGCTTCTTCGTCGTTAATGGTTAAAACGTCTACTTGTTTTAACGATTCCTTTAAGTCTTCTAAAAAATGGTCCATCCAAAAGTTCATTGTGTCTAAAACGACTAGTTTTGGTCTTTTTTTCATTTGGTCTAACACTTTTTTTTGTACAGAAGGCATTAGGTTTCCCAACATTAAGTAATTTGAGTTTTGGTATTCTTGAGGAACCGTTGGGTCAAAGTTTTCCAAAACGTTTAGTTGGGTGTCTAGAGTATCCCTGGTGTTCATGTCATCATGGTATTTTCCAGACCAAAAAAAAGTTTTTTCTCCTGATTTAATTTGAAGGCCTTTGGTGCACACATTGTGTGTTTTTAACATTTCAATTGCTGTTTCTGGAAAATCTTCTCCAACAACAGATACAAGATTAAGGTTTTTTGTGAAAAAAGAAGACGAAAGACTTATATATGTTGCCGCTCCTCCAATAATTTTTTCTGTTTTACCAAAAGGAGTTTCTATAGCGTCAAAAGCTACGGTTCCTACTATTAAAATACTCATTTTTTTTTTTACAAATATATTGTTTAATTAAATGATTAGTCTTAATATTGCGGACAAATTTTGAAGAAATTCCTCCTTAGCTCAGCTGGTTAGAGCATCTGACTGTTAATCAGAGGGTCCTAGGTTCGAGTCCTAGAGGGGGAGCATAAAAAAGCCGGTTATATCCGGCTTTTTTCGTATTAACCAAATTTCTTTTTATTTCATAACAATTAGTTTTTTTGTTAATGATAGTTTTTTTGTTTTAAACCTACATAAATAAGATCCGGTAGTTAAACTGTCTGTGTTGTAATAAAAATGATGCTTTCCTTTTAACATTTTCTCCTCTAAAATTACGTCTACCAACTCTCCTTGATTGTTATATATCTTTATTTCTACATTAGACGATTGAGGAAGGAAATACTCTATTTTGGTGTTGTCTAACACATTGAAATATGATGGTTTGTTTGGTTTCTTGTTATTTAAAACAGACACCCCTTGTTCATTTAATACAATAAGAGCTTTCTCTGTGCTTAACCATTTATTGTCGTTTTTGTCAATATAAATACTAAATATTGTTTTTAGGTTTTTCTTTGTTTTATAGTTTTTCCACTCGTATCCATTGTAAGTAACAACCCCTCTGGTTGTTCCTACCCAGATTCTATTATATTCATCTTTAGTAATGTCGGTGATGATGTTTGACGGTAGGCCACTGTTTTTCTTTGTAAAAACCTGCCAGTCTGTATCTGATATTTTTACCAACCCTTTTTTTGTTCCTACCCAAACCGTTTCCTTGTCTGTTTGCAGTCTCCAAATGTGGTTGTCTGGTAATTTTGAATTTTCTTTATTAAAAAATTTTAATTCCTTTTTGTTGTAGTAAATTAGACCGGAATTTGTTCCAAGCCAGATGTTTTCCCTATTGTCTAATTCTAACGTTATAATGTTTTCGTCTGGAAGGCTGTTTGTTTGTTTATTTATTATTATTGTGTCTTTTAAAGAAATTATTACAATTCCTTTTGCTGTTGCTAAGTACTTTTTACTTCCTTTTATTATTATTTTTCGTATTTTGTCTGACGGAAACTTACTGTTTTGGGTGTTGATTGTCTTAAACACACCCTCTTTATATATCACCAATCCCAATGGGGTGCCTATCCATTTATTGTTGAAATTATCGACAGAAATATCTAATATTTTATTAGAACTAATTAAGCTGTTTTTTTCATTATAGTTTTTCCACGTCTCTCCATCATAAACAACAAGACCATTATGTGTACCGAAAAATATCTTTCCTTCATTATCTATAGTTGTTGATGTTATTTTATTGTTTGGCAGGGGAGAGTTTAAATTATTATATATTTTCCAGTTTTCGGACTGTGGATAAAGACAAAAAGTAATAAGAGACAATAGTGTTGTAAGTTTTTTCTTCATAATAATCGTATATATTAGTACTTACACTGACTGTTGTTTTTTGTTACATTTTTTAATACATTTTTTTCCTAAAAAGCTTGTTTTTAGATTTGTTTCTTCTTTTTTTACTGTTTATCCTTTTTCCATCTTTTAAAATTACTATACTGTATTTTGATTTTTTTTTCTTTTTTTCAGCCTCTGGTTGTTCTATATCAAAAGATGGACAAGAAACTTCTTTTTTAAATCTACAAGAACTAACTATAATTGTGAATAACAATAAAATGAAAATACTTTTTTTATGCATAATGACGATAAAAGAAATTTAATTTAGCAATATTATTTAAAATAATGAATAAAAAACGAAAAAAGAGAAAAAATAAAGGATTTACAAAAAAACAACTTGAAGGTTTGGTTCTTTCTATATTTAAAGAAAACCCCTTAAAACAACTCAACTACAAACAGGTTTCTAAAATATTAAAAATAAAAGAATTGGGAGTAAAAATTCTTTTAAATGAAGTTATGATTTCATTATCAAAATCAGGTGTTTTGAGAGAAGAAAAAAAAGGAACTTTCAAATTAATACAGTCTGCACACAAAGTAATTGGGGTGGTTAATACTTCGGTAAATTCTGGTATTTATATTGATGTAGAAGGTATAGAGGAAGAAGTTTTTATTCTTAATGAATATAGTTTCTTTTCATTAAAAAATGATGTTGTAGAAGTTTTGGTATTTCCTAAAAAAAGAGGAAAATTACAAGGAGAAGTATTAAAAGTAATAGAAAGAAAACAAGATACTTTTGTTGGGTTATTAGAAGAAGTTAATGGTTTTGGTTTTTTAATTCCTGATAAATCTATTCCTTTTGATGTTTTTATACCAAAATCTCAATTAAATCCTTTAGTTATAGGTAAAAAAGTATTAGTGAAAGTTGTAAAATGGGATGAATCTCAAAAAAACCCTGTAGGTAAAATAATCAAAGTTATAGGTAATCCAAATGAACATAATACAGAAATACATTCTATTTTATACCAATATAATTTAAATCCTGAATTTCCTAAATATGTAGAAAAAGAAGCTGAAAAAATTCCTTTAAAAATACCAACGTCAGAAATTAAAAATAGAGTTGATTTTAGAAAAACTCCTACATTTACAATTGATCCAGTAGACGCTAAAGATTATGATGATGCGTTGTCTGTTAAAAAACTTAAAAATGGAAATTGGGAAGTTGGAATACATATAGCAGATGTTAGTTATTATGTAAAAGAAAATAGTATTATAGATGTTGAAGCTGCTGAAAGATCTACATCTGTTTATTTAGTAGATAGGGTAGTTCCTATGTTACCAGAAATTTTATCAAACCAAATTTGTTCTTTAAAATCAGGAGTAGATCGGTTGTGTTATTCGGTAATTATTGAAATTAGTGAAAAATCAGAAATATTATCTCATCAAATAAAAAAAACAATAATACATTCTAATAAAAGGTTTACATACCAAGAAGCTCAGGATATTATTGATAATAAAATTGGTATGTTTTCAGAAGAATTATTAATTTTAAATAAAATATCTAAAATTTTTAGAAAAAATAGATTTTCTTCAGGATCTATAAATTTTGATAGACAAGAAGTAAAGTTTATCCTTGATAAGGATAATAATCCTATTGATGTTTTTTTTAAAGAAACAATAGATACTAATCATCTTATTGAAGAGTTTATGTTAATTGCTAATAAAATAGTTGCAAAAGAAATAGGGTTTATAAAAAAAGGAGAAAAACAAAGAACTTTTATCTATCGAGTACATGATAAACCAGATGAAGATAAAATTAACTCATTAAATAATATTATTAAAAAATTTGGTTATTCAATTAACCAAACTTCAACAAAAAATCTTTCTTCTTCATTAAATACTATTCTTAAAAATGTAAAAGGTAAACCAGAAAGTAATTTGATTGAAACTTTAACTATTAGAAGTATGAGTAAAGCAATTTATTCTACAAATAATATTGGTCATTATGGTTTAAATTTTGATTATTATTCTCATTTTACATCTCCTATAAGAAGGTATCCTGATTTAATTATACATCGGTTACTAGAAAAATATTTGAATGGAAAAAAATCTGTTTCTCAAAATAAAATAGAAAACATTTGTAAATATACTTCTGAAAAAGAAAAAGATGCATCCATGGCAGAAAGAGATTCTATAAAATACATGCAAACAAAATTTTTAAAAGATAAAGTTGGTGAAATTTTTAATGGTATTATTTCTGGAGTAACAGAATGGGGAATTTATATAGAATTAGAAAAAAATAAATGTGAAGGATTAGTAAGAATTAATAATATAAAAGGAGATTTTTTTTTATTAGACAAAAAAACTTATTCCATTAAAGGAAAATCTACTAATAAAAAATTCCAATTAGGAGATAAGGTAAAAATTAAAATTAAAAATACTGACTTATATAAAAAACAAATTGATTTTGTTTTAGTATAAAGTTATTAAGACTATATATATTATTTTTAGGTTTTAAAAAAATTAAAATAAATAAAGAATAATAATAATGTCTGTTAATACAGTTGAAAATAATTTAAATAAAGATTTGTATTTATAAATTTTTAATAGATTTTAACTTTGAGAAAAAAAAATGTTAATTTTTAGATGTTGAATTTTAGTGATTTATATAATTTACTAACAAAAAACACTAGACTGTTAATATTGAAATAAACAAAAAAACTTAATAAAAAATATTAATTTTAAGGATTAAATTTGTTAATAACAGAGTTAAAAAATCAATAAGAAAAAAAAGTAAAATTACTTGACAATAATAGACTATAAATTGCTTGTAAAATTTAAAAATATAAAAAAAAATAGTTATGTTTTTTAGTTAAAAAGTTATAAACAAAAACAAAACATAAATTATTAATAAGTCCTTACTTTTGTACATTAGAGCACGAAAAAATATTAACACTAAAATATATTATAATGAAAATAGGATTAGCTTGTGATCATGCCGGGTTTGAGTATAAAGAAAAATTAAAATTTTTTTTAGAAACTAAAAAATATGATGTATCAGATTTTGGTTGTTTTTCTTTAGAAAGTGTAGACTATCCTGATTTTGCACATCAACTTGCGGAAAGTATTGAAAAAGGAGAAAACAATTTAGGAATACAATTTTGTGGAACAGGAAACGGAATAAATATGTCAGCAAATAAACACCAGGGAATTAGAGCCGCTTTATGTTGGAATAATCATATAGCAGAACAATCTAGACTTCATAACAATGCAAATGTTTTAACTATGCCTGCTCGACATTTAAGTTGGAAAGAGGTTATTGGGATTGTAAAATCTTTTCTTTCAACTGAGTTTGAGGGAGGAAGACACGAAAGAAGAGTAAAAAAAATATCTTGTTGTTAAAAGAAATATTAAAAATGAAACAACCAATTTTTTTTATAATACTATTTGTTTCAACATCATTGTTTTGTCAAGAAAAAATTAGATTTTCACAAACAATTACATCATTAGATTTATATAAACATATGTCGATTCTTGCATCAGACTCTTTAGAAGGAAGAGAAACAGGAAAAAAAGGGCAAAAAATGGCAGCGGAATATATAATGAATCATTTTAAAAACATAGGAATACCGCCATATAAAAACAACTCCTATTACCAGAAATTTAGAGTAAAAAAGGGAAGACACTTGTGTAAGTGTGATGATTGTGATATTGACATAATTAAAAAATTACTTGGTGTAAATAAATATATTAAGGGAGAAAATGTTTTAGGATATATTGAAGGATCGGATTTAAAAGAAGAACTAATCATTATCACAGCTCACTATGATCATTTAGGAAAACATGACAGTTTAATTTTTAATGGAGCAGATGATGATGCTAGCGGAACTGTTGCGGCAATGGAAATAGCAGAGGCTTTTATGTTAGCTAAAAAAGAAGGGTTTGGACCAAGGAGATCAGTTTTAATAATGGCTGTTTCTGGCGAAGAAAAAGGACTTTTAGGAAGCAAATATTATACAGACCACCCAATCTATCCATTAAAAAACACGGTATGTAATCTTAACATTGATATGATTGGAAGAATAGGAGATTTTCATACCCAACCAAATTATGTTTATTTAATAGGATCAGACAGGTTAAGTACCGACCTACATAATTTAAGTGAAGAAGTAAACAAAAAACACATTAATCTTGAGTTAGACTACACTTTTAATTCAGAGGAGGACCCTAACAGATACTACTATCGTTCAGATCATTATAACTTTGCTAAAAATAACATTCCAGTAATTTTTTATTTTAACGGAATTCATGAAGACTATCACAAAGCAACAGATACTATTGAAAAGATAGATTTTGACAAGATCCGGAAAATAGCTCGTTTTATATTTTTAACCGCTTGGGAAGTTGTAAACAGAGAAGAAAGAATCGTGTTAGATAACGTACAATAAGATTTAAATGTAGTGAAAATTAATACTTATAAAAAATTAAAAAAAGAAAGATTTATTAAAACTAATTAATTTTTGATTTACTAAAAGTTTTATTTAAAATTACCAAAAATTGTATCAACAAAAACACAAATTTATCATATTGTCTCATCCAAAACCCAGGAACCCTTCTTTTTATATCTAACAACAAAGCTATTCTATGTTCTTTGGTGTTGTTAATCACCTCGTGGGTATAAGTGTCATCAAACAAAACACTTTTTCCCTCGACCCAAAAAAAATCTTTATCGTCAACAATTATTTTACACACTCCCTTTTTAGGAACGCTTATAGCAAGCTGATACCTGATAATTCCTTTATAAGGCCCTTTGTGAGGAGGAATATGTTTTCCAGGAGACAAAACAGAAAAGTATGCACTTGTTACACCCTTCATTTTTTTTAATAAAGATGTTGTTTTTGGGCACAACGTTGAGTTTTTTTTGTGCCACATACCATACAACAACAAATTTAACAAACTCCAAGACAAACCATCGTTGTCAGAAATGTGTTCTTGACCATCATCTAATTCATGAAATTTAGGAAGTTTTTTTCCAGAGTTTACAACCCCCTCTATTTCCTCTTTAATTTCTTCCCAACTCTCCTCTAATACACGATACTCAGGAAAATATTCTTCTAAATTTAAATAAGCGGGAGTTTTTATTTTACAGTTATAAAGTGATAGGTTAGAGTCTCTGAAAAACTTAAACAAACGACTTCTATTGTTTTGCATGTTTTAATTTTTCTACAAAAATATAAATAAGAAAATTAAACATTATGCATAGCATAATATTCCCCCAAGAGGTTTAAACAACACCAAAAATCTTATAAATCGAATTTTATACCCTGCGCTAATGGAAGATCTTTAGTATAGTTTATAGTATTAGTTTGCCTTCTCATATAAATTTTCCAAGCATCCGAACCGCTTTCTCTTCCACCCCCGGTTTCTTTTTCTCCCCCAAAAGCACCACCAATTTCAGCCCCCGAAGTGCCAATATTGACATTTGCAATACCGCAATCGGAACCCGCAGCAGAAAGGAATTTTTCAGACTCACGCAAATTAGTCGTCATAATAGCAGAGGACAACCCTTGTTTCACATCGTTTTGCATCTGAATAGCTTCGTCTAATTCAGCATATTTCATTATATACAGGACAGGAGCAAAAGTTTCTTCTTGTACAATTTGGAAGTGGTTTTTTGCCTCAATAATTACAGGCTTTACATAACACCCGCTTTCATAACCCTTTCCGCTTAACACTCCTCCCTCAACCAAAACATCACCCCCCTCCTCTTTTGCTTTTTCAACAGCATTTAAATACATGTTTACAGCTTCTTTATCAATTAGAGGGCCAACATGATTATCCTCATCCAAAGGGTTTCCAATTTTTAATTGTGTATAAGCAGAAGCAAGTTTATTTTTCACCTCATCATAAATAGAATCATGAATAATCAACCTTCTTGTAGAGGTACATCTTTGTCCACAGGTACCAACAGCTCCAAACAACGCTCCAATAATAGTAATTTCCAAGTCAGCATCTGGAGTGATAATAATTGAGTTATTTCCTCCCAATTCTAATAAAGACTTTCCAAACCTTTGAGCAACCGTAACACCAACAGATCTTCCCATTCTTGTAGATCCTGTGGCAGAAACCAAAGGAATCCTATCATCTTTGGTCATCATTTCTCCAATACGATAATCCCCATTTATAATACAAGAAATCCCTTCAGGCAAGCTGTTTTCTTTTGCTACTTCATTCCAAATATTTTGACAAGCAACAGCACACACAGGGGTTTTTTCGGAGGCCTTCCAAACACAAGTATCTCCACATATCCAGGCTAATGCAGTGTTCCAATTCCAAACAGCAACGGGAAAATTAAAAGCAGAAATAATACCAACAACCCCTAAAGGGTGGTACTGCTCATACATTCTATGTCCAGGACGTTCAGAATGCATAGTAAGTCCGTGTAATTGACGAGACAAGCCAACAGCAAAATCACAAATGTCAATCATTTCTTGAACCTCTCCTAATCCCTCTTGAAGACTTTTCCCCATTTCATAAGAAACCAGTTCTCCCAAAGCTTGTTTATATTTTCTTAACTTTTCTCCATACTGACGGACAATTTCCCCTCTAAGGGGAGCCGGTTTTAACCTCCACTCTTTAAAAGCAGAAGTTGCGATCTGTAACACTTTTTCATACTCTTCAGGAGTGGTATAGGTCACCTTAGCAATCAAGCTTCCATCAACAGGAGAGAATGACGAAATGTGTTCCCCTCCACCAAAAGATTCGCGACCAGTTGAACTACCATTGTTTATTTTTTTTATACCTAATGTTTTTAAAGAATTTTTAATATCTATCATTGTCAATTGTTTTTATAAAATAAAGTTACAAAAATAGAAAAAACTGTAGACCTCTATTCAAGACTTTTGTTTTATTAGAGTTTTTTTCATCCTTTTTGTTCTATTTTACCAACTCCTCTTCTTTGTCAACAGGATCTAATATTTCAAAATCCTCTGCTTCTTGAATCTCTAATTTTTTCTTTTCACTTATTAAAACCAAGGTCATAACCAAACAACAAATAATAATTACATATAAGAAAACCCCTTCAAAATTTATATCAGACTCAATTAAGTTTTTAGGAATAGCATAAAATAATAAAATTGTTAACAAACCCCTTGGCGCTAAAAACAGTTCGGGCAATATTTTGTTAAACCTAAAGGTTCCAGAAAAGACAAAAAGAGTAATTGATCGAACCAAGTAAATAACAGTAACAATAGACAATCCAATTAAAAAAGACTTTAAATCAAACAAATCACTAATTTTTATAGACCAACCAAATAAAATAAAAAAGAAAGTTCGTACCACAAAAGCAGATTCTAATGTTACAATTTTAAAATCGTCAATGATTTCAGATATTTTTTCATCATCATCAATAAGTTTAAAAAACACCCCCCTAAAAAACAATTTATAATTATTAATTATCAAACCGAACATTAAAATTATAATTAATGAAGAAAGGTTTAACATTTCTCCAAAAGCATATAAAATCATTAAAACAGAAATAAGTAAAAACAACTTAGCTTGCCCCTTTAATTTTTGGAAGAGATAAATCAAAAAACAAGAAATGACAATAGAAAAGACGGTGGTCCCTATAAGGTCACTCACAATAAAACCATAGACCTCACTACTTTCTGTTGTTGGATTAATAAAACTTAAAGTTGTAACAAAAACGATTATCCCAATAATATCTGAAAAGGTGCTTTCATAAATAAGAAACTCTCTTTTCTTTTCTTCTACAGAATCGATAGAAGGTAATAAAATCGCAGAACTTAAAATAGAAAGAGGGACGGTTAGGAGCAGAGAATGAATAATTGGAAGGTCAAAAAAATAATATAAAAACAAAGCAGAAATATATGAGGTTCCCACAAGCGTTATTAAACTTACAAATAAAGATTTTAATATAATTCCTGTTTTACTTCTTAACAACTTTAACCCCAAAGCGCCATCTAAAACAATTAAAATTAAACCAACCGTCCCCAGAACCTCTAATATAAAACCAAACCTATCCTGGAACGGAATGTAAATATTTACAATTATCCCCAAAGCAATTAACATTAAAACTGAAGGAACTCCTGATTTTTTAGAAAAAGAACTAAAAAAATAAGAAACAATAATTACTGAAGAAAAAATTATAATATAATGATATGTAGACAAGACCTCTAACACTCAAAACATTCTTAAAATATCATTTCCGTTTGCAAAAATTAACAACGAAAATAAAATAATCATTCCAGTAATTTGAGCGTACTCCATAACCTTTTCTGGAGCAGGTTTTCTCACCACTATTTCATACAACAAAAACACCACATGACCACCATCTAAGGCGGGTATGGGTAATAAATTCATAAATGCCAACATTAAAGACAAGAACGCTGTTAGATCCCAAAACCTGTGCCAATCCCACTCAGATGGAAACATATTACCAATAGCTCCAAAACCACCCATTTCACCAGCCAAATCATTATCTGTGTTAAAAATTAAAGCAAATTGACTTATATATTCTCCCAATCGAGACATAGCTAAATTATACCCAGCGGGGAATGATTCAAAAAACCCAAACTTTTCTACAGAATACTGCAAATTGTGGTTTAAGACAAACCCAATTGTTCCGTTTTCAGAAACCTCCAACTGAACAGTTTTATAATTCCCGTTTCTATCCAGTCCTAGTGAAATAACCTCAGATTTGTTTTTCAACAACTCTTTTCTAAAATCATCAAAAAATTCTGTTTCCACACCGTTTATAGAAAGCAACACGTCTCCAGGCAATATTCCTGCTTTTTCTGAGGATGAATTTTTCTCTATAGATGCAACTTCCACATTTGTTCTTGGGCTAAAAAGAAGTTTTTTACCACTATTTTTCCAATGTTTAATAAAATTATCACCAATTTCCACCCTCTCAAACGCTTCTCCTCTTAAAACATCAACGATAAAAGAATCATCTCTTAAAACCATGTTTTTACTGATGTCCATAAATCTATCAACACCCAACCCATCCACAGCAATAATTTTATCCCCATCTTTAAAACCAATTTCTTTAGCGAAATCACTACAAATTACCCCATTAACAACATTGTCGTTTTTTAAATAAGTGTCATTCCAAACATATAAAGTCATGGAATAAATAAAAATACCTAAAAGTAGATTTACAGTAACCCCCCCCAACATTATTATCAGTCTTTGCCAAGCTGGCTTTGCTCTAAACTCCCACGGTTCAGGATCTTTTTTCATTTGATCTTTATCCATACTCTCGTCTATCATACCAGAGATTTTTACATATCCACCAAGAGGCAACCACCCTATCCCATATTCTGTGTTCCCAATTTTCTTTTTCACTAAAGAAAACCAAGGATCAAAAAACAGGTAAAATTTTTCTACTCTAGTTTTAAAAAGTCGAGCGGGTATAAAATGTCCTAATTCATGTAGAACAACTAATATTGATAAACTTAAAATAAGTTGAAGAGCTTTTATAAGTATTTCCATCTATAACAATTCCTTTGCTAAAATTCTCGTTTCTAAATCTGTTTGTATGTAATCTTCTAATGTCGGATTTTTTACAAAAGTAATCTTTTCTATACAATTTTCTATTACATCTGACATATATAAAAAACCAACTTTATCATTAAGAAAAGCGTCTACCACTATTTCGTTTGCAGCATTTAAAACGCAAGGTGTATTACCTCCTTTTTTCATTGTAGAATACGCAAGACTTAAGTTTTTAAAAGTTTCAAAATCAGGTTCTTCAAAAGTTAATTCAGGATAATCCAAAAAACTAAATCGTTTAAAATTATTTTCTAATCTTTCAGGAAACCCTAACGCGTATTGTATTGGCAGTTTCATATCTGGAACTCCCAATTGAGCAATTACAGATCCGTCAGTAAATTGTACAGCAGAATGAACAATAGACTGAGGATGAACAACAACGTCAATCTGTTCGGGTTTTAAGTTAAACAACCATTTTGCTTCTATAACCTCCAAACCTTTATTCATCATGGTGGCCGAATCAATTGTTATTTTAGCTCCCATATCCCAATTGGGGTGTTTTAAAGCTTGTTCTTTTGTGATGTTTAAAAGTTCTTCTCTCACTCTTCCCCTGAAGGGGCCTCCAGAGGCTGTTAAATAAATTTTTTCAATAGGATTGAAACCCTCACCTACCAAACACTGAAAAATAGCAGAGTGTTCTGAATCAACCGGGGATATTTGTGTTCCATACTGATGACATAATTTTGTAACTAAATCACCAGCCACCACTAAGGTTTCTTTATTCGCTAGAGCAATGTTTTTTCCAGATTTTATCGCTTTTATAGTTGGCTTTAAACCAGAATACCCAACTAAAGCGGTAAGCACAACATCAATATTTTCATTTTCCACCACCTCTTCTAGTGATTTCTGACCAGAAAAAACCTTTATTCCTAAATCAAATAAAGCGTCATTTACCTCCTTGTATTTATTATCATTAGCAATAACAACAATATTGGGTTTATATTTTCTAGCTTGACTAATCAACAAATCAGAATTATTATTTGCTGTTAAAACCTCTACAACAAACCTGTTAGGATGCGCGTTAATAACTTCTAGGGATTGTACCCCTATTGACCCTGTTGAGCCTAAAATAGCAATATGTTTTTTCTTAATTTCCACTATAGTTTATATTTAGATAATTCATCTGCAATTTTTCTATCATTTGATAATCTGGGAACCTTGTTTTGGCCGCCCAGTTTACCAATTGATTTCATATAATTTCTAAAACTGTCTTTTTTTAATGGTGTAATTTTTAACGTCCTTAACACATTTCCACTAATTAAATCTTTATAATATGAGTTAAGGCTTTGAAGATTTTCATCTAAACATACAGAAAAAGACTCCAAATCCTTCACATCTTTTCCAAACTCTATAAACCACTCATGATAAGGCAGGCTGTTTTTGGGGTTTACTTGTGGAGCAAGATGAACCTCACTTACCTCTTCCTGAAATTTTTCCAAAGTAAGATTTAAGCTTTTCTCCACCTCTTCTGCAATTATATGCTCTCCAAATGCGGATGTGAAATGTTTTATTCTTCCGGTAACAACGATCCTAAAAGGATTAAGATTTACAAATTTTATAGTATCTCCAATATTATACCCCCACAGACCAGCGTTAGTGTTTAAAATAATAACATAGTTTACACCCAGCTCCACATCTCTTAAAGAAATTCGGGTTGGTTTTTCAATAAAAAACTCATCAGAAGGAATAAACTCATAAAAGATACCATGATTTACACACAGCAACATACCACAA
The DNA here is from genome assembly GCA_002697625.1 of Flavobacteriales bacterium. Taxonomy (GTDB): domain Bacteria; phylum Bacteroidota; class Bacteroidia; order Flavobacteriales; family BACL11. Next base: position 71,434 of record NZWX01000041.1, on the reverse strand, counting down.
TCTTTTTGAGAGTCTTGATAAGCAATAAATCCCTCTGAAGCGGGGTACAACTCCACCCCATCTACTTTTTTCCCAATTATTTTCTCAAAACCCTTCTTATAGGGATCAAAACTTACACCACCATAAATAAATAAATCAAAGTTAGGGAAAACATCTTTTATAAGCTTACCAGTTTTTTCTTGTAACTTTTCAAAATACATTTGTACCCATGGAGGAATTCCAGAAATTAAGCTCATCTTCTGCGTAAGAGTTTCTTTTACAATTAGATCTATTTTTTCTTCCCAATCGTCAATACAGTTTGTTTCAAATGACGGAAGTCTGTTTTTTCTTAAATAAGAAGGAATGTGATGAGCAACAATACCAGAAAGCCTACCCGTTAGAATATCTCCTGTTTTTTCTAAAACAGGACTACCTTGTAAAAAAATCATCTTTCCTTTTACAATGGAGGTGTTTTTTGTCTCAGAAATATATGACAAAATAGCGTCTCTAGCCGCTATTATATGGTTTGACATACTTTCCTTGCTTATTGGAATATATTTTGTCCCCGAGGTTGTACCCGATGTTTTACAGAAATAAATAGGCTTGTTAGGCCAAAGAATATTCTCTTCTCCAATCTTAACCTTTTCAATATAACCTAATAAATCTTCATAACCTCTAACAGGAACCCGTTTTTTAAAATCAACATAATTTTTTATTTCTGAAAATGAATGATCTTTTCCAAACTCTGTTTTTTCAGCTGATCTAATCAGGTTTTTCAACACCTTGTTTTGAGTTTTTATCGCATTGTTTTTCCATTTTCTGTTTTTTAAAACAATATAATTAGCGAAAGGAAGGCTTAAAAAAGATTTTATACTCATTTCTAAAACGTAATATAATTTTCAGGATTTACACTTTCTCCATTTTTCCAAAGCTCAAAATGTAAATGAGGTCCAGAAGTTAATTCCCCACTATTACCAATAACAGAAACAGGATCCCCCGCCCTTACAAACTCTCCAACCCCTTTTAACAATTTAGAATTGTGTTTATAGAAAGACAAAAACCCCTCTGAATGCTGAACAGCAATTACAAAACCGGTTTCTTTAGTCCAATCACTAGTAACAACAACACCATCAGAAACAGAGGTAATCAGAGAACCCCTTTTTCCAACAACATCTATACCGAAATGTTTCTTTTTTTTATTATAACCATCTGTAACCTCACCCTTTAAGGGAGATAAAAAATGAATATTAAAATTCGAAGAAGTAGATATATAGTCTCCACTAGAAATTTCTTCAATTTTTATTCGAAACAAAGAGTCCTCTTTACTGTTGTTTAGGTTTGGATTATTATTAACAGCCACATCACTATTTTCAATTATAAACTCCTCTACTTCCCCACCATTTAAAATAGTCCTAAGGTTATTTACATATAAATCCCTTCCTTCCAACAAAACAACAAGAGAATCTACTTTAATTGACAGCTCTATAAGTTCTTTTTGTGTTTCTAAAGTTGTTTTCCCAGGAACATATTCTTTTAAAGGTGTGAATGAAAACAAAAGAAATGTAGAAAAAATAAGTAACAACCCAATAATTAAAGAAACCGAAAGAACTAACAAAGGAGTGATTTTCACCGCAACCCTTTCTTCAAAAGTACCATCATTTAAAATAACTAATCGATACTTGTTTTTTAATTTTCTAAAAAAACGATATTTTATATTATCTGCCATAAAACGTTGCAAATATCATAAAAATATACTCATATTTGCTGTATAAATTTAAACGAAATAAAATAAATTGAATTAAAATCAGTTTATTTACCGAAAGTGACTAGAAAATCAAAACATAACACATATATATTTTTATTTTTATTTTTTGTAATAATAAGCTCTTGTTCTACAAAGAAAAAGACATTTGTACACAGAAAATATCATGATATTACAGCTAAGTATAATGGATATTTTAATGGTAATGAAAATTTAAAATATGGGATAAATAAACTAGAAAAATCCCAAAAAGATGACTATTCTAATATTTTATCGATATTTAAACACTCTAACATACAAAGTTCAACTAGTCACCATTCTTATATGGATAAATCCATTAAAAAAGGATCGATTGTAATTCAAAACCACTCTATAAATATCAGAAATAAAGAATATTGTAAATGGATAGATGACAGTTATTTTTTAGTGGCGAAAGCGTATTATTTTAAAGGGCAATATTCAGACGCGAAAAAAACGTTTGAATTTATAAAAAAGAACTTTAAAAGAACAGAGATTGCATTTGAATCAGAATTGTGGATAGCAAAATGTTATATTTCTTTAGAGGACTTTTATTCTGCTGAAAACATATTAGACGAACTTCAATCCAAAAAAAAATTTCCTGAAAAATTAGATAAAGAACTACACCTAACCATTGCTGATTTATATCTTAAACAAAACATGTTGTCAGATGTTGTGGATGAGTTAAAGTCAGCGTGTAATTTAATTAAGAGAAAAAATAAAAAGTCGAGATTTTACTACATCATAGCTCAAATTTATCAGGACGCAGGAAATGCGAGTATGTCTAAAAAATATTTTGAATTGGTTTTGGATGCAAACCCAGAATATGAAATGGTTTTTAACACAAAAATGAATTTAGCAAGAACCCTTAGAAACAAAAAAGACCTTAACCAAATGAGAGGTAAATTGTTAAAAATGGTAAGAGATGAAAAAAACAAAGATTATCTAGACCAAATATATTTTACACTAGCAGAAATGGACATTGTAGACAAAGACACTTCTTCCGCAATTGTAAATTACAGACTCTCAACAAAACACAGTATAGATAATGACGTCCAGAAGTCACTATCGTTTTTATATTTAGGAAAAATCTATTACAATAAATCAGATTACAGATCATCTAAAACATTTTACGATAGCGCTTTTGTTTTTATGCCAGAAGAACACCAGCTATATAAAGAAACAAAACAAACTCAACAAATTTTGGAGAGGCTGGTAAGTCATTTAACAACTATTTCTTTAGAGGACAGTTTGCAAATGTTGGCGTCCTTGTCTGTTGACGAGAGACGAAAAATAATTCAATCGGTAATAGCTGAAGTTGTAAGTAAAGAACAAGAAGAGCTTAGGCAAAAACAAAACCGGAACAGCCGAGGTGTGGTTGGCAGGAACGGACGAAACGAGAGTTTTGGAAACAACACATCTGGCGGAAAGTGGTATTTTTACAACCCAGCGACACTAAGTTTTGGACTGTCTGAATTTAGAAAAAAATGGGGGAAAAGAAAATTAGAGGATGACTGGAGAAGAATTAACAAAAAAACACTTACATCCTTTGAGGGAGATTCAACCACAGTCAATAAATCAGACAAAAACAATTCCCAAGACCTAAAATCAGAAAAATATTATTTAGATCAGTTACCATTAACAGAAAAAGATATTGAAGAATCAAACACCAAAATAATAAACGCTTACTACCAAGCTTCACTTATTTACAAAGAGGAGTTAGACGAGTTGTCAAAGTCAGAAAAAATGTTAGGAGGACTAGTCTTGAGATTCCCAGAACACAAAGAGTTAACACCCCTGTCTTATTATTTGATATACAATCTACAAATCAAGAATAAAAACCTTAATAAAGCTACCAAAACCAAACAAACTCTAATCACCAGATTCCCTGAAAGTAATTATGCAAAAACACTTTTGGATAGTAATTTTATCCAATCAGTTTTGTCTAAAAACCATTTATTAGAACAAGAGTATGTCAACATATACTCCCACTACATGAAAGATAGTTTCGAATTGTCTTATAATTACTCACTTACCAAGCTAGAACAAGAATCAACAGAAGAAAACCTAAAACACACCCCAAAATACTATTTAATTAATATAATGTCTGAATTCAAGATAAATAAAGACAGCTCAACTTTTATTAAAAATTTAGAAACATGCAAAATAGAATATCCAAACACGGAAACATCAAAAAGATGTGATGAACTTTTAAATTTAATGAAAGATACAAAAGACATTAAAGAGAGAAACACAACCGCCCTACTAAAAACACCATATAGATTTAAAGACAATACAACTCATTACTTTATGCTTGTCTGCCCCAAACATGAAACGGATATAAACTTTATAAAAACCTTAATTTCTGATTTTAACATAAAGAATTTTAGTTTGGAAGAATTAGAAATAAACACAATGTTGTTGGGTCTTGAAAAACACCTCTTAATTGTAAAACATTTTCAAAACATTTCTACTGTAACAAATTACTCTAATGTAATCACCTCAAATAAAACAATAATAGAAGAGTTGAAAAAATCAGACTACAAAAAAATTATAATATCCGAGAAAAATTTTGCTGAATTTTATAAAAACAAAGATATTGAGGGGTATTCTAGATTCTTCGATAATAATTATTTAGAAAACTAAAAAACAAAAAAAAACACTATTTTAGCAATAAATAAATAATAAAAATCATGTTTTCAAATAATCAAAATAATAATATGAAAAATTCATCAAACAACTCGTCTGTTGTAAATATAGTAGGCGGCGGAACGGTTATAACAGGAGATATCAAATCTAAAAGCGATATTAGAATTGATGGGATTTTAAAAGGATCAGTAAAGACTGAAGGAAAATTAGCTGTGGGACCTACGGGTGTTGTTGAGGGAGATGTCGTTTGTTCAAATGCTGATATTTCGGGAGAAATAAAAGCAAAAATTACAGTATCACAACTTCTTTCTTTAAAATCTACCTCAAAATTAAATGGAGATATTATTACAAACAAACTTTCTATTGAGCCTGGAGCTTCTTTTTCAGGATCTTGTAGTATGGGGGCTGTTATTAAAGATATAAAACATGCTGAAAAACAAGAGAAAAAAGAAAAAACAGCTTAACAAATATCTTGTTCTAACCTCTATCTCCTTTCAAATGGGAGTTATATTTTATCTTGGAGCTTACGCAGGTTCTTTGCTTGACAACAAATATAATTTAGAAAAAAAATATTTTACAATTCTGTTTATTTTATTAGCATTATTTGTTTCTATTTACAATATAACAAAACAATTAAAAAACCTTGATAATGAATAAACAACTCATTAATTTTCATCTCTGTTTAACTATTATACTGTCTGTCTCATATTTAACACATGATTTTTTATACAATTCTATCCACCTATTTCAACTTTATACGCTTAATTTTTCTATTGCTGTATTTGTATATTGGTTGGTGTATTTGTTAAGAAATTCACAAAAAGAATACTTAGGTTTTTATTTTTTAGCTGGAACATTTATTAAGTTCATTGTTTTCTTTTTGTTAGTTTTTCCTAATTTTAAAGATGACAATGTTGTTTCAACAACAGAATTCCTTTCGTTTTTTGTTCCATACGCAATATCTTTAATTGTTGAAACAATATTTTTAATTAGACTTATTAATTCTGAGAACAAATAGAGGTCTTTCCTTTCAATAAAATTATTCCAAAAAACAGGTATTCAATTTAATTGAAATTGCTATTTTTGCTCGGATTTTTAAAAAGATTAATCAAGTCAATTAAAAATGAAAGCAAAAACCTTATTTCTTACACTAACACTCTCTTTATTTTTTGGGACAAATTCTTTTGCTGGGGACCCTAATTCTAGTCCAGAAACAGAAAGAGATGTAAGGTCAGAGTATAGTGATTTTAAAAATCATCACTTATTAGACAATCATTCTTTTAAATTGTTTAAATACAAGTCAAACGAAGACACGAAATACATTTCCTTCCCACTACCAATAATATTATGGGACAATGGCTTTCAAGTATTTTCATCATCAAAGTTTTATTTTGGCAAAAAGGTAGTTAATCAAAATGGTAGTTTTTACAAATTATACCACAATAAAATATACAAGACTGATGAATTAGGTAGAATTAACTATGATAAAAACAACAAAGTATTAAATGAGAAGCCACTTGACCTTTCAATTACCAAAAATGTAGCATTTATTTTAATTTGTTCTATTTTAATGATGGTTGTTTTTGGTAGAATGGCAAAATCATACAAAAAGAATCCAATACCATCAGGTTTGGGCAGGTTGTTAGAGCCGATTGTACTCTATATTAGAGATGACATTGCGCGTCCAAATATTGGAGAAAAACATTATAAAAGATATATGAGTTTTTTATTAACAGTATTTTTCTTTATTTGGTTTGTTAACCTTTTTGGTCTTACTCCCCTAGGGTCGAATGTAACCAATAATATTGCAGTAACAGCCTCCTTAGCGGTATTGACATATTTAATTACAACATTTACTGCAAATAAAAATTATTGGGGCCATATTTTTTGGATGCCTGGAGTTCCAGGTCCTATGAAAATAATTTTAGCTCCTATTGAATTATTAGGAACAATTATTAAACCCTTTTCATTAATGATAAGACTATACGCTAATATGACAGCAGGACATGTTGTTCTAATGAGCATATTAGGTTTAATATTTATATTTAAAAACTGGATTGGAGGAACACTGTCCTTTGGATTAGCGTTTTCTTTGTCCTTATTAGAATTATTGGTTTGTGTCCTTCAGGCATATATATTTACAATGTTGTCAGCTCTTTATTTTGGAGCTGCTGTTGAAGACCATCACCACTAAGATCATTAAAAAATAAACACAAGGGAAAACCGAAAACCTTAAAAAGAGTAGGTAGAATAAAAACAAACTAACTATGGCCGCAGAAGTAGAAATTATTCCTAAAATTGTAGGAGGTGGTTTGGTAGTAATCGGAGCAGGTATTGGTATTGGAAGAATTGGGGGTTCGGCATTGGAAGCAATGGCTAGACAACCAGAACTTACAGGAAAAATACAAACTGTTATGCTTATTGCCGCAGCCCTTATTGAAGGTATTGGATTTGCTGCATTATTTGCATTGTAACCAAACTAAATTCAAAACTACAAGGGTTGCTTGTAGTTTTGAATTATTTAAATTGAAAAAAGAAATTAATAAAATAAAATGGAAAAATTAATTAACGACTTCTCAGTAGGATTGTTTTTTTGGCAAACATTACTGTTTGTTATACTTGTGTTTTTTCTTAGAAAATATGCATGGAAACCAATCCTTAATGCTGTCGAAGAAAGAGAAGAGGGTATTAAAAACGCTTTAGATTCTGCAGAAAAAGCTAAAAACGAAATGAAAAACTTAAATGCAGATAATGAGAGAGTTTTAGCAGAAGCAAGAATAGAAAGAGATAACTTATTAAAGGAAGCCAGGGAAATAAAAAATAATATTATTAATGAGGCTAAAACACAAGCTGGTTCAGAAGCGGATAAAATTCTAACTTCAGCTAAAGAACAAATTAATAACGAAAAGATGAAAGCGATTACTGAGTTAAAAAATTCAGTAGCGGATCTTTCAATTGACATGGCTACAATGGTTCTAAAGTCAGAATTAAAAGATGTTGATAAACAAAAAGAATTAGTTTCTAAAGCTTTAAAAGAAGCAGAACTTAACTAGTATTAAAATGAAATCGACAAGACTATCATCTAGATATGCAAAATCGTTACTTCTTTTAGTAGAGGAGCAAGACACTTTAGAAGCAACACTTTCTGATATGAAACATGTTGTTGCCGTCTGTTCTGAAAATAAAGATTTGTCATTATTATTAAAAAGTCCAATTGTAAAATCAGACAAAAAAATATCTATTTTAACTGAAATATTTTCAAAATCAGTTTCGGATATAACAATGGCCTTTATACACATTATCGCTACTAAAAAAAGGGAAATGTACTTATCGGGTATAGCTAAAAGTTTTATTTCTCTATATAAATCACAAAAAAATATAGAAACAGTTACACTTACAACCGCTAACCCTATAGATGACATTACTAAATCTGAAATACTTGATTATGTAAAAAAGAATGGAAAATCAGATGTAGAGTTATCAGAAATTATTGATAAAAACATAATTGGCGGTATGGTTGTAAAAGTTGGAGACAAGCAATTAGACGCTAGTGTAATAAGAGATATAAAAGAATTAAGGAAAACGTTTAACAAAAACCTTTATATAAAGGACTTCTAAAAATAAAAACTAAAACAATGGCAGAAGTAAAACCAGCTGAAGTATCAGCAATTTTAAGACAACAACTTTCAGGCTTTAAATCAGAGGCTCAATTAGAAGAAGTTGGAACAGTATTACAGGTTGGAGATGGTATTGCTCGTATTTATGGGCTTACCAATGTTCAATCCGGAGAATTAATTGAATTTGACAACGGACTTAAAGCAATTGTTCTGAATTTGGAAGAAGATAATGTAGGAGCGGTATTGTTGGGAGCTTCCAAAGGAATTAAAGAAGGAGATACCGTAAAAAGAACTAATCAAATNGCATCTATTAAGGTAGGAGAAGGAATGTTAGGAAGAGTGGTAGANACAATGGGTAACCCCATAGATGGAAAAGGGCCTATTAAAGGNGAAACATTTGAGATGCCTATCGAAAGAAAAGCTCCTGGTGTAATTTATAGACANCCNGTAAACGAACCNCTACAAACAGGATTAAAAGCTGTTGATGCTATGATTCCTATAGGANGAGGGCAAAGAGAGTTAATTATTGGAGATAGACAAACAGGTAAAACAGCTGTAGCTATTGATACAATTATTAATCAAAAAGAATTTTATGACAAAGGNGAGCCAGTTTTTTGTATCTATGTTGCTGTTGGTCAGAAAAACTCTACCGTTGCAGCGCTTGCTAAAACATTAGAAGACGCTGGAGCTCTTGCTTATACTGTTATTATAGCGGCATCNGCTGCAGACCCAGCTCCAATGCAGTTTTATGCACCACTTTCAGGAGCGGCTATTGGAGAATATTTCAGAGATACTGGTAGACCAGCTTTAATTGTTTTTGATGATCTATCAAAACAAGCTGTTGCATATAGAGAAGTTTCTTTATTACTTAGAAGACCNCCAGGAAGAGAGGCNTATCCAGGAGANGTNTTCTATTTACACTCAAGATTATTAGAAAGAGCTGCAAAAGTTATTAATGATGATACTATTGCGTCTCAGATGAATGATTTACCAGAGTCTTTAAAAGGCAAGGTAAAAGGAGGAGGTTCTTTAACAGCACTTCCAATTATTGAGACACAAGCGGGAGATGTTTCAGCATATATTCCAACGAATGTAATTTCAATTACCGANGGACAAATTTTCNTAGAGTCTAACCTTTTCTTNTCTGGAGTCCGNCCAGCAATTAATGTTGGTATTTCAGTATCTAGAGTAGGTGGNTCAGCTCAGATTAAGTCAATGAAAAAGATTTCAGGNACTTTAAAATTAGACCAAGCGCAATACAGAGAGTTAGAAGCTTTTGCTAAGTTTGGTTCTGACCTTGACGCTGCTACNACTGCTATTATTGAAAAAGGTAAAAGAAATGTAGAAATNTTAAAACAAGCACAATATTCCCCNTTAAGAGTTGAAGAACAAGCAGCTATTATTTACTGTGGTACAAATGGCTTATTGATGGATGTACCAGTAAATAAGATTAAAGAATTTGANACNGAGTTTATCTCTTTNCTNCANNCAAAACANCAAGATACTTTAGATGCNTTNGCNNNAGGAAANNTAACAGATGANATTAAATCTACNNTTGAGAAAGTNNCNNCTGANCTTTCTCAAAAATATGANAANTANTTTATGGCGAACNTAAAAGAAATACGTTCTAGAATNACNTCTGTNGGATCAACTATGCAGATTACATCTGCTATGAAAATGGTATCTGCAGCTAAATTAAAANGAGCTCAGGATGCGGTTACTCAAATGAGNCCATATGCAAATAAACTTACAGAATTATTAGTAAATTTAAGNTCGACTTTAGATAGTTCNGANGGNGGTNTTTATTCTGANAANAGAGAATTAAAGAANGTGCTATTGGTTANNNTTACTTCAAACAGNGGTCTTTGTGGNGGNTTTAANGCAAATATTATTAAGAAAGCNAAATCTTTGATGGAGGGAGATTTTAAAANTNTAGNAANAGANATANTATCTATTGGTAAGAAAATCTTCAGAACANTTNACAAAGAATGGTTACAATGTAATTTCNACTCATGATGAATTGTATTCTGANTTAACNTNTANTAATACATCTGAAATTGCANAATCAATNATGNANNCATTTACAAATTCAGAATACGACAAGGTGGTTTTATTATACAATCAGTTTAAAAATGCAGCNACNCAANTAGTNATGGACGAACAGTNTTTACCTNTTGANTCCNCTGAAGATTCAGAAGNNNCNNTTGGNGATTATATTTTTGAACCGAATCAGAAAGATATCGTAGAAAACTTAATACCAAAATCATTAAAAACACAACTTTTTAAAGCGGTATTAGATTCNCACGCATCTGAGCATGGAGCTAGAATGACAGCAATGCATAAAGCTACAGATAACGCTGGTGAACTTAAAAAAGAATTAACTTTATCATATAACAAAGCAAGGCAAGCTGCAATTACAGGAGAGATTCTAGAAATTGTAGGNGGAGCTGAAGCTTTAAATGGATAAGATAAACTAAAATACTATTGTTAAAAACCCTCTACATTTCGTAGGGGGTTTTTAATTATTCAAAATACCGAAATACTATATTTGTAAAAATAAATAATAAAAAATGGAATTCAACAACATTTTAATCAGGGTAGAAAACAAAATATCCTATATTACAATAAACAGACCAAAACAATTAAACGCTTTAAATTCTGAAACGATTAAGGAATTACACAATGCAATTACATATTCTGAGGCAGANAAAGAAGTTAGATGTATTTTAATTACAGGTAGTGGAGATAAAGCATTTGTAGCGGGTGCAGACATCAAGGAATTTGCTGATTTTAATATAGAAGAAGGAGAAAAATTAGCCAGAAAAGGTCAGGAATTATTATTTGATNTATTAGAAAANTGTTCNAAACCAACCATAGCAGCGATAAATGGTTTTGCTCTTGGGGGTGGNTTNGAANTAGCTATGTCTTGNCATATCCGACTTGCATNTACAANNGCTAAAATGGGATTACCAGAAGTATCTTTAGGTGTTATCCCTGGTTATGGGGGAACACAAAGACTTGCGAATTTGGTAGGAAAAGGAAAGGCATTAGAAATNATNTCCACAGCATCCATGATTTCAGCTGAACAAGCATTAAATTATGGTTTGGTNAATGANANTTGTGATCAAGAANAACTAATATCAAATTGCGAAAAAATTGCATCCAAAATATCCAGAAATTCACCTAACGCAATTGCTTCTGCAATAAAATCAGTAAANGCNGGTTTTATTGATGGTGTAAATGGTTATGAGATAGAAAAGAAGGAATTTGGAAAGTGTTTNGGAACAGATGAGTTTATAGAAGGTACAACAGCATTTTTAGAAAAAAGAAAAGCAAATTTTTAATTGAATCCACTTAAAAAANTAGCAGGACAAACTGTAATTTACGGTTTAAGTAGTGTGGTCGGNAGANTACTAAACTACTTATTAGTACCTCTNTATACTCGTTATTTTTTACCAGAAGAATATGGAATAGTAACAGAACTTTATGCTTATGTAGCTTTTTTNGTTGTNATACTTACTTANGGAATTGAAACCGCTTTTTTTAGATATTCGCAAAAAGTACCAAACAAAAGAACGGTTTACAGTACNGCATTAATATCACTACTTGTAACATCTTCTATTTTCATATTTATTATTTTTTCATCTACAATCCCNATTGCTAACTGGCTACAATACCCAAATAATACGGATTACATTCANTTTTTCGCATTAATTATTGGTTTAGATGCTGTATCCNCAATTTCNTTCGCTAAATTGAGAGAACAAAATAACGCAACAAGATTTGCTTTAATAAGACTTGTAAACATCTTTATTAATATAGGTTTAAATCTATTTTTCATTATCTACTGTCCTTACGCAATAGAAAAAGNACTTCCTTCCGTAGATTTTGTAAATTCTGTTTATTCTGAAGGTTATGGAGTTGGATATATTTTTGTTGCAAATTTAATTGCTAGTGCGGTTACTTTTTTAATGTTGTTACCTGAAATGATNAAATCAGTTTGGATATTTGATAAATCAATCTGGCGTCAAATGATGATTTACGCTTTACCTTTGTTAGTAGCTGGNTTGGCTGGNATGACAAACGAAACAATTGACAGGGTNTTATTAAAACACCTACTNCCAGATACCATAAATGCTTCTGCAGAAATTGGTTTGTATGGAGCTTTCTACAAGCTATCTATACTAATNGTNTTGTTTATCCAAACTTTTAGATTTGCTGCAGAGCCTTTCTTTTTTGCNCANGAAAAAGAAAAAAACTCAAGAAAAACATATGCAGATGTAATGAAGTATTTTGTAATTATCACTTCATTTATATTTTTGGTAGTAACAATGTTGTATGATTTTATTATTCTATTTTTAGGAAGTAATTATCATGATGACAGAGGGTTTTTAACTGTTTCTATTTTNTTAGCAGCTAATCTTTTATTGGGGATTTATTATAATCTTTCAATATGGTATAAACTCTCTGAGAAAACAAAATACGGAGCATACCTATCTATCTTTGGAGCAATCATAACCCTAAGTCTTAATTTTATTTTAATACCCATTATTGGNTTTGTAGGTTCAGCTTGGGCTACANTTGTTTGTTATTTTTGTATGACTACAACCTCCTATTTTTTAGGAAGAAAACATTATAGAATACCCTATCCAATTAAAAGAATTTCTTTTTATTTGATACTTGTANCGNCGTTGTTCTTCTCNAGTNTTTATTTTAANATAGGAATNATACTTAAAATAATATACATATTGATTTTTATAACAATTGCTTTTGTGTTAGAAAAACCNAAAAAAGCAGTAATTTCAAACCCNAAATTATTTGATTAAAAATGAAAGTAAAAGTAGTAAACAAATCCAAAAACGATTTACCAAATTATTCGACAATTGCTTCAGCAGGAATGGATTTAAGAGCAAATATTGATGCACCAATATTACTAAAACCTCTATCGAGAACAATTGTAAGAACAGGAATATTTATGGAGTTACCTATTGGTTACGAAGCCCAGGTAAGACCAAGAAGCGGTTTGGCTTTTAAAAAAGGTATAACTGTATTAAACTCTCCTGGCACAATTGATGCAGATTACAGAGGAGAGATTGGTGTTATATTAGTGAATTTATCAGATGAGGAATTTATTATAGAAGATGGAGAAAGAATAGCTCAGATGGTTCTATCTAAACACGAACAAGTTAATTGGTTTGAAGTAGAAACTCTTGAAGAAACCGAAAGAGGTTCTGGAGGTTTTGGAAGTACAGGGTTAAAATAAAAAATAAAGAAATGAAAATAATAGTACCAATGGCTGGGAGGGGGTCCCGATTAAGACCACATACACTTACAATACCAAAACCATTAATCCCAGTTGCTGGAAAGCCAATAGTACAGAGGTTAGTAGAAGATATTGTCAAAGTTTGTGGGAAAGAAGTTGAAGAAATAGCTTTTATAATAGGTGATTTTGGACAAGAGGTAGAGGATAGTTTAATTAAAGTTGCGGAGGGATTGGGAGCAAAAGGATCGATTTATCATCAAGACAAACCCCTCGGCACTGCTCATGCAATTTTATGTGCAAAAGAATCTTTAGAAGGAAATTGTGTAGTAGCATTTGCTGATACTTTATTTAAAGCAGATTTTACGTTAGACAATTCAAAGGATGGAATAATTTGGGTAAGTCAAATTGACGACCCCTCTGATTTTGGAGTAGTGAAGTTAAATAAAGATAACATAATTACAGATTTTGTGGAAAAGCCCCAAACTTTTGTTTCAGATTTAGCTATAATTGGAATTTATTACTTTAATGATGGTGTGTTCCTTAAAAACGAACTACAATATTTATTAGATAATAATATAAAAGATAACGGAGAATACCAATTAACAAACGCTTTAGAGAACATGAAAAATAAAGGAACTAATTTTTCTCCCGGAAAAGTTGATGAATGGTTGGATTGCGGAAATAAGAAAGCAACCGTATATACTAACGAGAGAGTTTTGGAATATAATGGAAACATTATATCAAACTCTTCTAAAATAGAAGACTCAGAAATTATAGAGCCTTGTTTTATTGGAGAAAATGTTGTTATTAAAAACTCTAAAATAGGACCTCATGTGTCTATAGGAGGCAATACAACTATAGAAAATAGCGTTATTACAAAATCAATTATTCAAAATGACACTTTTGTAAAAGAAGCAATTTTAAATAACTCTATGATTGGGAATAAATCACTATTTAATGGCAATAATATAAATCAAGAAGTAAGTATTGGAGATTTTTCTCAAGTAAAATAATGAAGAAAACACTTTTTATATTTTTTACTTTTCTCTTGTGTGTTATAACAGTTAACGCACAAAAAAAATCTTTTTTTCCAGGAGGATCAAAGAGAAATGTCACAAAAAACAAACATCTAAAAGAAGACAGGTCAAAGAATGAGTATCAATATAAAATCAACTTTTATTCTGCTTTAAAACAAAAATCTCTAGAAAATTACGACCAAGCAATTAAGTATTTTGAAAAGTGTATTAAAATAGACGGAACACAAGCTAGCCCTCATTATGAATTGTCCCAGATTTACTTTATCCAAGACAATCTATCAGAAAGTTTAAAACATTCTAAAACATCATATACTTTATCTCCTAAAAATAAATGGTACGCTTTGTTTTATGCTGAAAATTTATTTTCAAACAAAAAGTTTTATGAGGCTATAAGAGTTTATAAAAACTTGATAAAGCAAGACAATAAAACGGAAGACTATTATTTGGAACTTGCTATTTGTTATTTGTATAACAATGATTTAATGTCTGCTATAAAAACCTATAACTCATTAGAGAAGTTTAAGGGTTTAAATCATTATACAAGCACTCAAAAATATAAGATTTATATAGAACTGAAGGACTTTAAAAGTGCTGCAAAAGAGTTGGAGTTATTTTTAAAGAAAAATCCATATGACATACAGATTTATGAGATGCTTTCGGATTGTTATATATTAGATAATAATTTTGATAAAGCTTTTGAAACCCTAAAAAAACTCTCTGAAATAAATCCCGGTTCTGGCGCGGTACACCTAACACTCTCAGATTTTTATTTACAAAATGGAAATATCCCAGAATATCAAAAAGAACTTAAGATTGCATTCAAATCCAACAAAATAGACGCTCAATCTAAAGTAAGAAAGATAGGACCCTTATTAACTCCAATTTATGAAAACAATCTTGAAGATATAGACTTTGTATTAGAGTTAAGTAAGATTTTTGTAGATAACCACCCGGATAACGAGATGTCGAATTATATATATGCTGATTTACTTAGGATAACTAAGGATATTGACAACTCTATATCCTACTATAAAAAAGTGGTGGAAATTAATCCTAATCAACAAGACGCGTGGATTGATTTACTTTTCTTAGAGTTGCAAAAAAACCGAATTCAAAATCTTATTACAGATTCTGAAGCCGCTTTAGAGTTGTTTCCAACCAATCCTACTTTTTATTATTTAAATGGTTTGGCATATTTTTATAATCAAGAATATAATAAAACAATAGAAACTTTAGGGGTTGGGGTCAATTTTCTGTTTGACAATCCCACATTATCGTCTGAAATGTATTCTATTTTAGGAAACACATATAATGAATTAGAAGACTACAATAATTCAGATAAATCATATGATTTAGCTTTAGAGTATTTACCGGAAAATGTAACAGTTTTAAATAATTATGCCTATTACCTTTCTTTAAGAGGTGAAAACCTGGAAAAAGCTAAACAAATGTCCAAAAAGACCCTAGAGTTATTTCCTGAAGAAGCAAATTATTTAGATACTTACGCTTGGATATTATATAAAATGAAAGATTATGAATCTGCTAAAGTTTTTATGCTACAAGCAATTGATTTAGCAGAGAGTAAAACGTTTTACAATCACCTGTCAGATATTCTAACTGAATTAGGTGAGCTGGAAGATGCGAAAAAATATAAATTAAAAGCTAAAGAGTTTGACAGTGAATAAACACATTTTCATATTGCTTTTATGTTTTGGATTTTCTTCATGTTCTTTGTTAAAAAACAATAATATATTAGTTGAAAAACCATCCGATCAAACGTATAATATTGAAAATAAAATAACAGAATTAAATATATCTCCCGATAGGGTTTCTTTAAATTCAAAAATAAAAATTAATAAAGAAGGTGAAAAAACAGAAATTAATTCCATTATTCGTGTTAAAAAAGACAGTGTAATTTGGATTTCTTTAAAAGCTCCTTTAGGAATTGAAATCTTAAGAACAATGATAACCCCAGACTCTATTTATTTTATGAACAGAATAGATAAAACATATTTTGTAAAACCCATTTCTCATATAAAGAATGTGGTCAAAACGGATATAAACTACTTTCAAATTCAAGAAATATTGTTTTCATCACCCAGGATGCTCAATTCTAGAATTGTTCCAGATAAATCAAAAATTGGAAAATATATTTCTAAATCTGAATACGCTACATATATTATAAACAACCTTTATAGAGTTGAAAAAATGGAATTATCAGATAATGAGAACAAAAAACTAACCATTACTTTTACTAACTATTCTTTTTTTGAAGACATAAAATCATACTATCCAAAAAACTTATATATAGAAATAAGCTCTGAAGAAAAATTTATTGCTAATATAGATTTTTCAAAAATTGAGTTTAATAAAAATTCGTTATTAAGCTTTAAAATACCATCTTCATATGTTAAAGTTAACTAAATATTTGTTTTTTGTAATCTGTGTATTTTCACTAAACGACCTGTACCCCCAAAGTAAAGAGCAGTTAAAAAAGGAGAAAGAGCAACTTGAACAAGAAATAAAAGACACAAATAAAAAGTTAAAAAAAGAAAAGAAGAAAAAAAACACAGCTTTAAATCAATTAAAACTTTCAAATAAAAAAATTAATCAACATCTCCAACTTCTTTCCAACCTTGAGAAGTCTATTAATATTCAAAATTTTAATATTAATAAAATAGAAAGAGACATTGAAGATATCGAAATAAAAATTTTAATGAAAGAAGATGAGCTGTCTTTATCAAAACAGGTATATTCCAAATTAATTTACCAATCTCATATTTGGAACAACACCTATAATGAAACTTACTTTCTTATTTCTTCTACAGATTTAAATCAACTATTTAAAAGGAAACAATATTTAAAACAACTTACACTACATAGGGTAAATCAGATAAAGAAAATTAAAATTATTACAAAGGAGTTAAAAAACACAAAGTCAGAGTTAGAAGAAACAAAGGAGAATTTACAACAAGCAAAGTTAGCAAAGGAAGTATTCTTTTCTGAAAAGAACAGTCAAACAGAAACACTAGAGTCAGAAAAAATTAGAAATTCAGAAATAGTTTCAAGAATTAAAGAAAATGAGCAGTTTTACAGAAACGAACTTTTAGTTAAACAGAAAGAATCTAAAGCAATAGAAGAAGAAATAAAGAAAATTATAGAGGAAGAAATAAGAAAGGCAAGAGCAGAAGCAGAAAACAACAACACAGGATCTCCCCTTACCCCAGAAGCAATGGAGCTGTCTGCAAATTTTGCCTCTAATCAGGGGCTCCTCCCCTGGCCATTAGAAAAAGGAATTATTACAGAAAGGTATGGAATACAGACAAACAAACATATTGCCGGTGTAGAAACAAAAAATAATGGAATTAATTTCCAAACAGATGAGGAACAGTCTGTCAGGGTGGTTTTTGACGGAACTGTTTCAAGAATATTTTTGATAAAAGGAAAGGGGAAGGCAATTCTTGTGTCCCACGGTGGTTACTTTACAGTTTATTCCGGATTAAAAGATGTAGTTGTAAAAGCCGGGGAAAAAGTTATTTCAAAACAAAAACTAGGAACAGTTGTAACCTCTGAATTACAAGGAGAAACAGAACTTCATTTTGAAATTTGGAAAGGAAAAGAAACACAAAATCCAGTAAAATGGCTTTACAAGGCCAAATAATAAAATTTATCCTAAATTTGCATAAAAATTAATATTATGAATCCAACTTTATTATTAGGTTTACCCGGAGGTCCAGAATGGTTAATTATTTTGTTAATTGTATTATTATTATTCGGTGGAAAAAAATTACCAGGATTAATGAAAGGGCTTGGCAAGGGTATAAAGGAGTTTAAAGACGCTAAAAACGACACTAGCAAAGAGTTAGAAGAAAAGGACGAAAATTAATCTTCAAAACCTTTGAATTGAAAAATTACACCTCTTATAATGAGACAATAAAAGCAATTAAGAGTAAGGAAACTTCTTGCTATAATATTGTTAAAAATTACCAAAAAACGATATTAGAAAAGAACTCTGAAATTAATGCATTTGTAGATGTTTTTTCTGAAGAATCTTTACAAACAGCTAAGAAAGTAGATAAAAAAATCACTGAAGGAAAAGCTGGAAAATTAGCTGGAATGGTAATTGGTATAAAAGATAATATTTGTATCAAAAATCAAAATGTATCAGCGTCTTCTAAAATTTTAGCAGGATTTAAATCTTTGTATAATGCAACCGTCATTGAAAGATTGTTAGAAGAAGACGCTATAATAATAGGAAATTTGAATTGTGATGAGTTCGCTATGGGTAGTGGAAATGAACACTCTGTAAATGGAGTTGTAAGAAATCCACATAACACCACTAAAGTTCCAGGGGGTTCTTCTGGGGGGTCAGCAGCAGCGGTAGCGGCTAATATGTGTTTAGCTGCATTGGGTTCAGATACCGGAGGTTCAATTCGTCAACCAGCAGCGTTTTGTGGTTTAGTTGGTTTAAAACCAACCTATTCAAGAGTTTCCCGTTATGGATTGATAGCATACGCCTCTTCATTTGATCAAATTGGAACGATAACTAATAACATTGAGGATTCAGCATTAATCTTAGAGGTTATTTCGGGAAAAGATGAAAGAGACAGCACTTCTTCTTCTAAAAAAGTAGATGAGTATTCTAATTTTTTGAAAAAAGAAACAAAAAAAATAGCTGTTTTAAAGGATTGTTTAGAACGTGATGGAATAGATATTGAGGTGAAACAAAAAGTTGAAAAAACAATTACAGAATTAGAAAAAAAAGGACATACAATAGAATATGTTTCTTTCCCATATTTAGATTTTTTAGTCCCCACATATTATGTGTTAACCACAGCAGAAGCCTCATCAAACCTTGCGAGGTTTGATGGAGTGCATTATGGATATAGAACAGAAAAACCTAAAGACTTAGAAGAAACATATGTAAAATCAAGAACTGAAGGATTTGGAGATGAGGTAAAAAGAAGAATTATGTTAGGAACCTTTGTATTAAGCGCTGGATATAAAGACGCTTACTATAAGAAGGCTCAACAAGTTAGAAGATTGGTTCAAAATATGACAAAGGAATTATTAAAAGACTTTGATTTTATTTTAACACCTACAACTCCACATACAGCATTTGATATTGGGATAAAACAAAAGGACCCAACAGTAATGTACCTAGAAGATATATTTACGGTACAAGCAAATATTACTGGTAATCCAGCTATATCACTACCCTTATACAAACATTCTAACGGCTTACCATTTGGATTACAACTACTATCTAAAAAATTTACCGAAAGAGATTTGCTGTCCTTTTCTTCACAAATTATAAATGATTTATAATATATATGTTCTTAAACAAAATCTATTTAATCATATGTTTAAGCTTTGTACATTTCCATCTTTTACTTGCTCAGACAAACCCAATTAATGAGATAGACGTCTTATCAGACACATTAAGTTTAAATAACCCCCAGGCTTTAGACCTTTCACTAGAGGAAGATATAATTTTAAAAAGAATGCAATCCCTAGACGACTCTTCTCCAATGGATTTTACTTATAATAAATATACAAAATTTTACATTGACAGATATTTAGGCAAGGATTTAAAACTAATAAATAGAATGTTAGGGATTTCTGCTTATTATTTCCCAATGATGGAACAGCAGTTAGATAGGTTTCAAATTCCTTTAGAGTTAAAATATCTAGCAATTGTAGAATCATCATTAAATCCAAAAGCCAGAAGTAGATCTGGAGCAACGGGATTATGGCAGTTTATGTACCCTACAGGCAAAGAATATGGTTTAAATGTAACCTCATATATTGATGAAAGGCAAGACCCTTTAAAATCTACTATCGCAGCATGCACTTATTTTCAGTCCTTGTATAATATGTTTGGAGATTGGAATTTAGTACTAGCAGCTTATAATGGGGGTCCTGGTTATTTAAAAAGAGTAATGGCAAAAACTGAATTATCTGATTTTTGGGAATTACGCCCCCACTTAAGAAAAGAAACTCAAGGGTATATACCTAAGTTTATAGCTGTAAGTTATGTTATGTCCTTTTATAAAGAACTTGAAATAGAGGTTTTTGACGCTCATTTAAAAGTTTCTGAAAGAGACACGATATCTTTTAAAAGACAAACTCCATATTCTCTAGTTTCCAATATGTTTTGTGTTTCAATCGAAACTCTAAACTATTTAAACCCTTCTTTTAAAACTGAAATCTTACCAGAGGGAGAAATAATTTACTTACCATCAGATGTGCTGATGGACGTGGTTAGAAATGAAGATTATTTTTATGAATATTTAGAAAAAGTTGACAACAAAGAAATTTTAGTTGATGAAATTAGATTAGTTTACGTAGTGCAAAAGGGAGATTATTTAGGTAAAATTGCAAGAGAATACGGATTAACCGTTCCAAATATTAAACAATGGAATAAACGACATTCGGATAACTTATCGATAGGAGATCAACTAATTTTATATATACCAGATGAAAATTAATTTTATAATACTGAGTTTTATAGTATTGTTTTCGTGTAATAATATTTCAGAAAAAAAGAGAATGCTTTCAGAAAACACGGGGAAACAGAATGAAATTATATTAGTTATTCAGGACAAGGAATGGGAGGGCTCTATTGGAAAAATACTAAAAAACACTTTTGAAATAGAAATACCTGGACTTCCACAATCAGAACGTTTATTTAATTTGGTTCAAATTAATCCTTCTGAATTTAGCAGGTTTTTTCGGACACATAAAAACATAATTTTTGTTGGAGAAGGAATAAAAGATTCATACACAAAAAATAAATGGGCTAAAGCCCAAATTGTAATGTATTTAGACTCTAAGTCAGATAAATCGATATTTGAAAAATCTTGTAACAAAGCATTAAATTTTTTAAATCGAAAGGAGCTAGAAAATATAAAGTACACTTATAAAAACGGTCATAATACAGAAGCAAGAAGATACATAAAAGAAAATTTTGGTATTGATATATTTTTACCTACAGAATATACTGTTTCATTAAAAAATGAAGAGATATTTATTTCAGATTTTCACTCCTTTAATGAAAAACAAGATCTTTTAAAATATATCTTAGTTTATGAAATTAATCCCAAACAAGACAATATTCAAAATGAAATAATTCGTATTACCGACTCTGTTTTGGCAGTACAAGTGAAGGGTGGGGCGGATGGAACATATGTTCAGTTAGATAGTAAAACACCATTAACCCAGTCAGATGGACTTTACAGAGGAATGTGGACACTTAAAAACGGTTTCATGGCAGGGCCATTTATTATGAAATCAAGATATATTGAAGATAGAATTATAATTTCTTTAGGATTAGTTTTTTATCCTAACGAGAGTAAAAGAGATTATGTAAGGACTTTTGAAGCTATTCTTTAATGGACAAATAACTTATCTGTTTTTATCACAATATCTCCATTTAAGACCTTGTAAATATATACACCCTCTGTAAGATCTTTACATAGGATATTAGTGTTTTCAGACACTAGGTTCTCCTCTATAACTAATTGCCCGGTAACTGAATATATTTTAATAAAGCTGTTTGTTAACGTATATGGCGCGCTCACAGTTAAAAGATTATTCACAGGATTTGGAAAAATTTTAATTAAATCTGGATTTACTGAATTTATAGAAGCGGGAAATGAATTTAAATCACTTTCCCATACCCCCCTTCCAAAAGTGGCGGCTCTAATTTTACCCGCAGAATATTGTATTTCTAATTCACGAACACTTACATGTGGAAGGCCTGTGTTAAATAATTGCCATTCAGTCATTGTACTGTCTCTATGATACACGCCTATATCTGTTCCTATATATAAATCATCTTTTGCATAAGATTGAAAAACAATACAGTTTACAGGAAGATTTGGTAATTGTGTGCCAGAAATATTTGTCCAGGTATCTCCAGCGTCATTACTTTCAAACACTTTGTCGTTTGCATTAAAAGATGAAAGCGTAACAAAAACCCTATCAGGATTTATATTAGATACTGTTACATCCGATATGTTACCAGCGGGCAACCCCGTTTTTATATAATCCCAACTGTTTCCATCATCTTTTGTTACCCATAAACCAGAATATGTCGCAGCGTATATATAATTCAAGTCGGAAGGAGCTAAAGCAATAGTTTTTAATTGACCATATGTTGGAGATATAGAATCCCAAGCGGCAGCAGCTGTATTAGTTTTATAAACAACATTATATCCAACAACTAAAACATTATTGTCTAGTGGGTGCATTTTGTAGGGCGTTACCCACGCCCCTTCATAATTAACAGGTTTTATATTATCCCAATCAACACCTCCGTTATATGTTACTTTTAACCCTCCATATTGAGAACTCGAGTAAATAATGTCATCATTATAATGATCAATAATACACTCCATTCCATCAGACCCTCTAATAGCGTCCCAAGTAGCTCCAGACAATCTTTCTGTTCCATTATCTTGAGCTCCAACAACAAGCGTATAATCATCGATTTTAGACAATCCAATTTTATAAAATTGAGAAATTTCCAGACCATCACTAATATCTAACCAAGTATTTAAAATATTAAAATATTTATATAAACCCCCATCATTCCCAGCGTAAGCAATGTTGTTTAGTGGATTAAATTCAGTCGCGTGCTGATCTACGTGCATGTAAGAATAATCAGAACTATTACCACTACTTCCAGAAACCTCCCATGTAATTCCTCCATCAGTTGATTCCCATAAATTTATCCCACCAACATATAAATGATTTTCATCTTCATTAGAAACCGCTAAACTCATATCATACCATGATTGCCCCCCTGTAGAAGTTCCATCAGTATCTCTACCAAGAATATTAGGTGTATTTGATTGTAAACTCCAGTTATCACCACCATCTATTGATTTGTATATACCATGAAACCCCCATCCATTATCTGAGAATAAAGCATATACCACTTCAGGATTTGCAGGTGTTACAGCAATTAAAGGTCTTCTTTTATTACTATTTGAAACACCATTGTTACAAACTTGCCATGTGGCACCAGCATCAATAGAACGATAGACGTTTGAACTTCCACTTGTTTGCTTCATTGCATATAAAACATTAGTGTTTCCAGGTTTGTAGTGTATATCTCTCCACCTTCCATTGGGACCAACAATAGTCCAACTACCCCCCCCATCTACAGTTAGTAGAATATTATCCCCTGTCACAGCAAAAATACTATCAGGATAGTTAGGGTTCATTTCTAATTTACTTATCTCATTAGACTGACTTACATTGTAACTAAGTCCCGTAGTATCCCAAGTAACTCCTCCGTTCGTACTTTTTAATACTCCAATTGAATAAGTATCACCTCCGTGAGCGTCACCTGTAGCTATATACATAATATCTGTATTTGTAGGATGAATTAAAATGTCTGAAACTCCTAAAACAGGCAAATTATCGGTATTGGTATTCCAACTCAAACCACCATCACTAGTCTTCCATAGCCCCCCCCCAGGAGATCCAACCCAAAAAACATTTTCATTAAACGGGTCAAACTCAATACAATTAATTCTACCATTCCCTCTTTTTTTATTATTTGAAAGAATAATTGGAACATCAAAAGGCCCAAGAGGATTCCAATTGGATGAAGATTTTGAGGTTTGATTATTTTTAATTGTCAACCATTCATCCCATAAAGCATTTCCAGGAAAAAATCCATCCTCATCTACTCTAGGTTCTAAAAAATCTATTGTTCTCGCATAAGGCTTATACCCATTTCCTTTAGTGTAAGGAATCAAACTCCTATAATCATCAAATGATTTCTTAAGGTCAAAAAATGTAGCGTTTTTATTTTCGTTTAAAGCATTTTCTTCCCAAGTTTGGGAATAAGAAACCAGAGAAACCAGAATAAACAAGTTTAGAATAAAAGATTTTTTCATTTTTATAAAAGTTTAAAATTGAGATTGTAAATTTAATATAAAATTTCTTCCACTAGCACTAATTCCCGAAGCAAAAGTTTTATAATGAACATCAAATATGTTTTCACAGGAAAAGGAAACAATTAAAGATTTAATTTTCTTAGAATATGTTGTGTTAAAAGTAATCCATGATGGAGTTCCGTCTACAGTAGCTTCCTCTAAGTTGTCTACCCCATTCACATCAAATTCTTCCGCCCTTTTCCATCCGTTAAAATTGCTATAAAAAGAGAGTTTAGACTGATCTTTAAATATATAACTAATGTTTCCTCTTGCTGAAAAAGGGGGGATGTGAGCTAAAGGAAGAGAGTCTGAACTTAATGATTTTACAAAAGAAGTTGTGGTAGAAACAAATAGGTTTTTAGAAACATTTTGTTTTAGATTTAGATTAAACCCATTCATTTTAGCAGAATTGATATTTGTATTTGCAATACACTTCATCATCTCGCCATCATATAATATGGAGTCTTGTCCATTAAAAGTAAACTCCCTTTTTTCTATAGCGTCCTTTAAACTATTATGGAAAAGAACCACTTCAAATGTTGTAAAGTTTGATATATATTTCCATATAAGCTCAGACGTAACAATTTTTTCAGATTTTAAATTTAAATTAGGGACAACTACAATCCCTTGAGTTTTAGAAAAAACCTTACCTATATCGTCTATGTTAGGATTTCTAAAAGAGTTAAACACGGAAAGGCTCAAAAAACTATTATTGTTTGAACTAAAAAAAAAATTACTACTTGCGGAATAATTATTATTTACTAGGCTTAGATTTTCTCCTAAGTTAAATGGATTTTCTTCAGAAAAGCACATGGAAATTTTATTGTAATCATATCGCAGCGCGTTATACCACTTTAAATTTTCAAATAAATTAAATTCTGTATGTAAAAAGGAAGAAAAATTAACATCAGTACTTCCATCATCAGGATATCTACTTGTAGCAAAACTAATATCTCCATCTTCAAAATGACTTTTACCAACAGATGATAACTCCTGAAAACGACTACTAACACCGTAATTAATTTTAAGTTTCTTTATTTGTTTTTTAAAATCTAATTTAGAATCACAAATATTAATACTCTCTTTTCGTTTAATTATCACGTTCTCATCAAATTTTTGGATATTTCTACTCTCTTCCACCCCCTGATATGAGAGGTGAATATTGAAATCATCACTCATAATACTTTTATATATTTTGTTATAATCCACAGAATGCAAGGTTCTTCTTTGAGGCCCGTAATACCAATATTTATATTTTGGATTATTGTTTGTTACATCATTTAATTTATCAAATCTATTGATATTTGACGTTGTTGAATATTGAGAATTAAAAGCTAAATAAGAGTTTTTATTAATCTGAAAATGTGTCTTTTGAGTAATATCCACTTGAGAATACTCCCCATATAATTGCTCATCTCCAATAGTTGCAAACTTTTCCTCCCCCCAATCAGAATAATTATGAAATCGATTATTCCCCATTCTTAAATTTCCATATTTTTTTAAACTTACAGAGCTTAAAAATGATGTTTTACCACTTTTATATAAGCTATAGAAATTTAAAGAAACGGATGAGGATGAACTTTCAAATTGTTGTGTAAATGAAGTTTTATTTTCTTGTAAGTTTTTAATATTTAATGTATTGAGCACTATAGACCCCCCAAGAGCACCACTACCATAAAACACACTTGAAGGGCCATGTAAAACACTAACACTTTCTAATATATAAGGGTCAATACTCAAGATGTTTTGAAGGTGACCACTCCTGTAAATGGTGTTATTTAGTTTCACCCCATCTACAACCAAAAGTATTCTATTTGCTTCAAACCCACGAATATTAGGAGACCCCCCTCCATTCTGACTTTTCTGCACATTTACCCCTACAGATTTTTCAAGTAATTCTGCAGGGTTTTTAGATAGAGACTCTTGTATTTCTGTTTTGTTTAATTGAATAACTTGTGTTTTGTTTTCTTCCATTTTTAAAGAGGAATGAACACTAACCTCTTTAATTTTTATAGGGTTAGATTTTAAAATAATAATCTTGTCTTTAATATTTTTCTTAACTATTTTTTGGTACATATATGATATATGATATATTTCAATCTCATCATATAAATTAAAAGAAGAAAGGTCGACTTCGCCTGTTTTGTTAGAACTAAGACTCTTGTCATCAGAGTAAAACAAAACTCCTTCTACCCTGTCCCCATTTAAGTTTTGTACTATATATTTTTGAGAAACCAGAGTAATAGAATAAAATACAAAAACCAAACTAATTATATATTTCATGTTCTTAAGGATTCAATTACTTCATATGACTTGAGGCTTTCGATATTATAATGATGTAAATTATAATATTTCTGCAATGATTTAAGTAGTTCTTTTCGGTTTTTATAGGGGATGGAGACCTCTTTATTAGTTAGTAAACACCTAAAGTATTCTTTATTATCACCACTAATATTAAAATATACAGCTTTGTTAGTAAAACATCCGTTTTCTAGGTCAAATATATTTTTATTAGCATTGTCTTTACTTGGGTAAAAACCTAAATAACCGCTTAGTTGAATAAGAAAAAGCAAGGAGAAATTTTTGGATAAACTTTCAACATCATTAATTTTATAAATAGTTTCGCATATAAATGAAAATATAGGGATTTGTTTTTCTGATTCTACTAATACTTTCATTAGAATTTCCGAAATAAATAAAGAAATGAACCTTTTATTCATATCTGAATTTATGTTGCTTGTATTACCAATGAGACTAATTTCTTTTATATATTGAACCTCCCTTTTTTTATTATTTGTTACTTCTAATTGTACAATATTTAAGGACTGTAAAATATTTAGTTTGTTTTTAGATTTTTTATTTCTAACCCCCTTCATTACATAGGACTGAAGCCCAAAATTTTCAGTAAATATTTTTGCAATCACAGAGTTTTCCGAGTATTTATAATAGTGTAAACAGACACCTTGTGTAGATTCAATCATTAGTGTATGAATAATATCTTGCCAACAGCTTTTTCACCCCCGTCTTTATCAGAACAAAAAACCAGATAAACTCCGGTACCCACCCTGTTATTATTTGAGTCAGTCCCGTCCCAAATAGCCATTCCTCCATTTGAAGTGGTTTCAAAAACTAAATTTCCACTCACATCAGTTATTTTCACATTGGATTCATACGCAATTCCGTTAATGGATATGTTTCCGTAATAATCTTCCCTCACTGGATTTGGGAAAATATCAACTGAATTAATATTTGTTTTTCCTTTAGTAGCATCATTTCTAAAACTCATTAATCCTTTGTCGGTTGAAATAAAAATTTCAGCAGTTTTGTGGTTTAATTCTATATCTAATATTGTATTAGATAATAATGGACTGTTTTCTTTTGTGAAATGTTCAATTTCTTCGGTTCCATCTTCTGATAGTAAATATAAACCAGACTCTAAAGTTCCAATCCATTTTCTGTTTCCCCCATCAACCGCTATAGAGTAAACAATTTCAGATTCTAGTAAATATTGTCCAAAGCCATTTTCCTCTACAATTATTTGTTGGGCATCAAAATTATATCCACTAAATACTGATGAAGGGGAATAAAAAACACAAACCCCTTCTTTTGTTCCTGCCCAGACATTTCCATCTAAATCGCTTACTAATGCGTAGACCTCCTGGTTTGGCAAATTTCCATTTCCTACACTTGTGGTGATTACTTTATATTGATCATCAGACTTGTCTTCAATTGTTCCATTGTCGTTATATACAAACAACCCTTTTGCCCGTACAGACCCCCATTTTTGCCCATAATCATCAATAATTAAATTTCGTATATCTCTATCGTTGGGAAGTTGGGGCATGAAAAAGTACGTCCAATAATTATCAGAGCTTCTCACAAAAAGTGTTTTACCTGAATTAGAAACCGTCCCCCACAAATTACCCTCTCTATCTGATGTAAGATTAGAAATATAATAATTTGTGTCTAATATGTTTTGTGTGTTCCCAGGAGTGTATCTTATTATTTGTTGTCCGTCTTTTTTAGCTAATCCGGACGTTGAAGACCCCACATAGGTTATTGATCCAATTTTTTCGGAACACACAACTTCTGAAAAATAATCCCAATGAAGCCAATCTATTATATCTCCTGTTCTGGAAACAGAGTTTTTACTATTGTTATGTAGTAAAAAAAGGAAATTATCTTGTAACTTTATATTTTCAATTGTATTTGAAGACGGACCATTTGGTTTTATAACTTCTGAAAACTCAAAATTTTCGTATTTTAATAAAGAGTTAGAACTGTCTGCAATCCAAAGAATATTGTCTTTATCCATCCAAGCATCTTGTATGTTACTAAAATTTGAATCCGCAGACACTTCTGATATAAGATTATTATTTTGATAAACACTAATTATACTGCCTATTTCTAGGTAATATCCATTACAGTTTCTCACTTTTAGAGAAGGATATTGACTGTTAAACAAAATCCCCGAAGAATTTACAATGATTTCAGAAACTTCAGAAGGGTGAGAGGGGTGTTTGGTCCAACTATTAAAATCAAATAAAGTGTTTGAGTTTTTATCTGCAAAATACACTCCGTCGGTAGTACCAACAAAAATGCAAGTATCATCTATATAACAATCGTTTATACCTACAAAATTTCCGTTCTCCCCTATTTTGTAGGTGTCAATTATTTCTTCTTTTTTAAGATCCATTAAAAGCAGTCCAAAACTAGTAGAAAAGTATGCAACACCCTCTTCTATATCAACATTATGTATCTCTTTCTCTCCTGTTATAAACTTGTCCTTTATATCTGTGATATTTATAATGTCATCTCCTTTTATAAGATCGACATTGGTATTGTAGTAAGTGATTATGATAATATTATTTTCTGAATCATAATTCATTGCGGAAACACCAACATCTGATAGTCCTGTTATTTTGTTTAATCGGTTGATGGTATAATCTTCTTTATTGTAATAGAAGAGCCCGTTTTCAGTAGCGCAATAGATGTGATTTTCTACTTCCAGAATGTGTTTTGCATTGCCGTAGGAAAGATGTTCTTGCCAGTTATATATAGGAGTGTTTTGTCCTTGTATGGCAAAAGAGAGGGATATAAATTGAAGATAAAAGACAGTTTTTTTCATCAGACTACAATATTAAAACATATTAACTTGATAACATTAAATAAAACTAAAAATTGTGGAGCTAAACTTCTTTTGTAGATTTGCCGTAGATGGCCTAGTAGTTCAACTGGATAGAATACCAGATTTCGGCTCTGGGGGTTGGGGGTTCGAATCCTCCCTAGGTCACTATTTTCTCATTAAACTTTATTATTTTACTCTAGTAACTATAATTTTTTTGTATTCGTGTAGGACATTTATATATTCAACTTTTTTCATTTTATTCTTCTTTAAACTCCTCCATCAATTCCTTTTATTCAATTACCACTTTCTTCTCCACTGTGCCATCTTCATATATGTAGAACAATTGGGAGCCTACTCCTAATTTTCTTTCTCTTCCCAACACATCTGTAATTTTAATGAGTTTTTTATTGTTGTTCATATCCTCTATTGAATTAATTATCACATTAATCAAAACAGTTAATTCCTCCCCAACACAACCATTAACATCAGTTTCTGTTACCGATAATGTAAATCCTCCAGAGTTATTCCATGTTACATCTATAGAACTTGTCCCCTGTCCCGACTCTATAGTACCGCCAAGCAAACTCCAATTATATGTAGATCCAGATGTTGCATTAACAGAATAAGTTACCGTTAGAAATTGATTAGGATTAGTGGGGCCTGTAATAGGAGGGGTGTTTACTATGTTTGAAACTACAAATGGAGGATTCGACACTCCCGGACACCCATTTATATCTGTAACATTAACATAATACGAACCCAATGTGTTCACCGATATTTGTTGAGTTGTTTCCCCTGTATTCCAGCTACAACTAGGATAATTTCCCGCATCTAACACAACCTGTCCATTCGGCAAACATAATGAATCCTCTCCTATAGTATTAATAGTAAAATAAAATTGACCTGTAGCAGCAAAAATTGTAATAGGTGTGGAAGTTGCTATACATCCCGTAGGATAAGTTACCTCCACTGTGTAATTACCAGCAATAGAAGCAATTAGAGTTTGGTTTGTTTCAGTGGTCATAATAGTACCATTATTGTACCATTGATAGGAGGAAAACCCAGCCCCAGCATCTAAAGTAACAGAACCATTACATAAAGACAATCCTGTTGTAGACGCAGTAATTGTTTGAGGAGATATACTAATGGAAGTTGTATTAGACGTACCCGTACACCCATTTCCATCTACAACGGATAAATTATAATTACCCGTTGATGTTGTATTAATAGATGTGCTAGTTGCTCCAGTATTCCAAAGATATTGAGTAAATCCAAGAGGCCCATCTATTGTAACTGTATCACCTTGACAAATGAAAACGGAATCAGCTGTGGATAAAGTAATTGGAATATTACTTGAATAAATAGTAATAGGTTCTGATTGACACGTAAACCCAGTAGGTGTAATACAATCAACATAGTAAGTTCCAGGAGTATTTACAGTTAGCAAGTTTGTGGTTGACGCTCCATTCCAATTATATGAAGAATAACCTGTTGGAGCAGTTAATACCACCACATTTCCATTACATAATGAAAACCCTGTAGTAGAAACACTAGTATTTAATACTGTAATTTTCATGGTGTCTGAATATGTTACACCATTACAATTCAAAACAGCACATACATCAGTTGTTTGTATTGGAGAATAAGTTAATGAGTCACCGGACCCAATAAGTTGACCAGAATTTACATCAAACCAACTCGCTCCTCCACCATAATGAATGGTTCCATTCCAGTTTCTTGGAGTATTCTGATTGTAAAAAGGGTAACCTCCCCCATGCCCTTCGGTTATAATTAAATCTGAATTAGATTGCCAAGTTGTTACTCCAGCAGTACCCGTACCATTGGTATACGCAATACTTGACCCTGTAGACCCAACTCTAAACCCATAGGTTGCTCCCGCAGGAATAGTTACTCCCGAAACGGGAATATGTCCACTAGCAACACCAGAAACTAAATCTACTGTTGCAGCACCGACCATTATCCAGTTTATAGTGTCATTTATTTGTGGTAGGTAATCCCCAGGGTACATCCAAACCTCCATTTCTACGGATGTAGTTGTATAGGTTCCCCCTTGTGAAAACCCTGTTATTGTAATAGAACTAGAAGATGTATTAATAAGATTAAACATATTACCTGCAAATCCATTCCCACCAGCATTTGGACAAGTTAGACTGTCGGTAACCCCACTACACCCGGATGTCGCTGGTCCTGATAGAGTTGTGAAAACTAGAGCGCTATCTCCAAAACAAACACTTTGGTCATTACCAACAGAAAATTGACTTATCCCAGTTACTGGTATACATAGCAAGATCAACAATAATTTTTTCATATATTTTATTTTTAATTATCTCCAACAATTATTTTCTTTTCTATTGTTCCGTCTTCATATATATATAATAATGGAGTATTTCGTTTCTTCTTTATTTCTCTTCCAAATACATCTACAATTTTCCATAGTTTATATTCCATCTCTACACTTTCTATGTTTGTAGGTGGGCAGCTAATAATAATAGAGGAGTCTATTTCCTGTATCACGTCCCCTAATTCAGAGTTTATGTCTGCAGTAAATGTAATAGGTCCCTCTTCATCTGGGTTGACAAATAAATCTGTAAAGTTAATTTGGCTAATATATCCACTAGTATAATTATTTCCATCATTAGGCCCTAAAGTAGTTACCTTTATCCCACTGGTCATATTTTCTATAATAAAAAAACCCATAGTGCCACCAATAGAATCGATCATGTCAATTTTAGCATAATTAGGACCTAATTTAAAATCCAAAACAAGTACAGAATTTATATTTTGTGTTGGGCTACTGTAGTTTGCATTACCTAAGGTGTCCCCAGCACTAAGTGTATTCATGTCAAAATACCCTTTATCAGACCAAAATATAGATGAAGATATGTCTGGTTCATTTTGTTGTTGTTGTGCAATAATCGAAAAAGCGGTATTCATATTACATGTAAAATTTGCAATGATGGGTAAAATACTAGGGTCAAAAGCAGAAGGAACAAATGCTGTTGTAGTAAAAGTGTCTGAGTGTGACCATCCAGAATTTGGCTGATTGGTAGAATCACAAAAAGTTTTAATTTGCCATTCGTATGTAGTAAGTTGTTGTAGTTGTGGAATATTTCTACTAGTCATAGTAGAGTCAATATTTCCTAAGTTACTCCAATTAGCTGTTCCTAATTCTCTATAATGAATGAGATAGTGGTGAGCGCTAGGTGCTGCAGTCCAATTTGCTTGTGCGTTAACATAAGTAATGTTTGTCGTGATTAAACTATCCGCATTTAAGCATTGAGACTTTATAATCCCTGTAGAAAGTAAGTAAAAAATAAAAATTGTAAATTTTTTCATATTCATTTTATTTAAAACAAAATTACAAAAAATTATAGTAATTTCACATGAAAAACAGTAAAACGCTGAAAACCAAACAGATAAGAGCGCCTTTTGTTTTGACGAAATTTTATTAATAGGGGTTCTTGGTCCAAATTATAAAAATAATTTCTTAAAAGTTCTCTATGGAGTTAATTGGACTTTTCAAACACATATATTGTACTCGAAAACCCTCTTTTTGTAAAAAACCCATATAAATTTGATAGAAATCCGATAAAAATAGCTGTGATAAAATTCTTTTTTTTACTTTTATGTTCTTCGCTCAACATAGAAACATAAAAGGAATCATATTTCATTCCTTTTGTTTTTCTCAAACTAAATCCATGCTTTTTGAAAAGTTTTATAATACTCTCTTTAGAAAAATGATATAAATGAATAGGTAAATCGTATGCAGCCCAATATTTTTTATAATAAGAGGCGTCAAAACTTTCCAGGTTAGGAACTGCAATTATTGCTTTTCCATGATTTGAAAGTAAGCGTTTTAATTCTGAAACAGTTGTGTTTAACTCAGTAACATGTTCTAATACATGCCACAATGTAATCACATCAAATTCTCCCTTTATATCTCTTAAATCAATAGATTCTTCAACATCCAAATTATAGTTTACTATAGCTTGTTTTCTTGCAATTTCACTAGGTTCTATACCTTTTGTTACCCATTTCTCCGTTTTACACTTATTTAAGAAATCTCCTGTACCACATCCAATATCTAAGATTCGTCCTTTCTTTTTAAATCTAGAAATTAAATTGTATTTCCCTTTAATTGCTATTCTTCTTACCAGTTGATAGACTTTCTCAAATAGATTTTTTCTTGTGTTGTTATGAGAGATATAATGATCAGAAATATAATATCTTGCTAGTTCCTCATTTTTTGGTCTTGGATTGGTAAAATGGAAGTTACAATTTTTACATTTAAGAATAGTAAAATTTTCGTTACTCACAGAAAAATCTTTACTTGTAAGATGTTCTTCAAAACTTGTAGAGTCACAAATTAAACAGTTTTTAATCACCCTCATCACCTTCCAATATATATTAATAATATATTTATGTCTGAAACAGAAACCCCACTAATTCTAGAAGCTTGACCTATAGTTTTTGGTTTTATTTCACTTAACTTTTCTCTACCCTCTGTAGAAACCGAATGTAGTTTAGTGTAATCAAAATCTTTAGGAATATTTATTTTTTCCAATTTACTAAACCTGTTAGCAGCATCCTTTTCTTTATTTATATATCCGCTATATTTTATTTCTATTTCTGTTTGTGTTATAGAGTCTTCTGCAATCTTGTTCTCTTCTACAAAAGATTTTAAACTTTCTACTATAAGCAAATCTTTCATCCAAACATGGGGCCTTGATAAAACACTTTTCATTTTAACCTTTTGTTTTAATAAAGAACTTCCCTTTTGTTCCAAAACTTCATTTATATCTTCGGGACTAATACTTTGTTTTTCTAGGAATGTAGTAAGTAAATTACTTTTTTCTATTTTAGTTTTCAAACTATCTAGTCTTTCCTTATTTGCTAATCCCAGTCTAAATCCTTTTTCCGTTAATCTTACATCTGCATTATCTTGTCTGAGTAATAATCTGTATTCAGCTCTAGAAGTAAACATTCTATATGGTTCTTCTGTTCCTTTTGTGATCAGATCATCAATTAGTACCCCAATATATGCTTCTGATCTATTCAGGATAAACTCTCCTTTGTTATAATTTTTTTGGTGTGAGTTAATTCCCGCAATTAATCCTTGACAAGCAGCTTCTTCATATCCTGTTGTTCCGTTTATCTGTCCAGAAAAATATAGGTTTTCTATAAGTTTTGTTTCTAGTGTATGTTTTAACTGAGTTGGTGGGAAATAATCGTATTCAATAGCATATCCCGCTCTGAACATCTTTACATTTTCCAAACCTTTAATTTTTCTCAAAGCTTTTAGTTGTACGTCTTCCGGTAATGAGGTGGAAAATCCGTTTAAATATATTTCAACCGTTTTAACTCCCTCTGGCTCAATAAAAAGCTGGTGTCTGTTTTTATCTGAAAACCTTTCTATTTTATCTTCAATAGAGGGACAATACCTTGGACCAAGTCCTTTTATTCTACCTGTAAACATAGGAGATTTTTCAAAACCCTCTTTTAATATATTGTGAACTTCATCTGATGTATATGTAATAAAACAACTATGTTCCGAACTTAGAGAGTTTGTTTCGGTATACGAAAATTTATCTGGATTTAGATCTCCTGATTGCTCCTCTGTTTTAGAGTAGTCGATAGTTCTCCCGTCTAATCTTGGAGGAGTTCCCGTCTTCATTCTACCATGTGTAAACCCTAATTCAATTAATTGTTTTGTAATTCCTCTAGAGTTTGGCTCTCCAGATCTCCCGCCTTCATAATTCTTTTCCCCTAAATGGATTAGTCCATTCATAAAAGTTCCGTTGCATAAAACAACAGATTTAGAGTAAATAGCAATCCCCATTTTAGTCATTATTCCAATCGCTTTGTTTTCTTCAATCAAAAGTTCATAAACCATGTCTTGCCAAAAATCAATATTTGGATTTGACTCTAGTTTCTCTCTCCATTTTTGTTCAAACACCTTTCTGTCGCACTGGGCTCTTGGACTCCACATAGCGGGCCCTTTGGATCGGTTAAGCATTCTGAACTGAATTGAAGACTCATCTGTAATGATCCCAGATAGCCCGCCAAGAGCGTCTATCTCTCGTATAATTTGACCCTTAGCAATCCCCCCCATTGCAGGATTACAAGACATTCTAGCTATTGTTTCCAAACTTTGTGTTACCAATAAGGTTTTAGACCCTAATGTTGCGGCAGCATGAGCAGCTTCACATCCAGCATGCCCCCCTCCGACCACTATTAAATCATATTTTTCTTCTAAAATCATAATTGTTTCACATGAAACAAGATACGTAAATAACTGTTTTTCAATTAATTACACAGCTTTTTTAAATAAAAATT
Source organism: Flavobacteriales bacterium (assembly GCA_002697625.1). GTDB lineage: Bacteria > Bacteroidota > Bacteroidia > Flavobacteriales > BACL11. Next base: position 35,671 of record NZWX01000041.1, on the reverse strand, counting down.
TTCTTTTTCTCTCATTAATTTCTTTTCTTTTTCCGTTTTATCATCATACCCAATTAAATGTAATATTCCATGAATCATTACTCTATGTAACTCTTCAGAAAAAGAGTTGTCAAAAATAGTAGAATTTTCTTTAACCCTATCAATACTTATCATAATATCTGAAGTGATGATTTGTCCTTTACAATAATTAAATGTAATTATATCGGTTAATGTATCGTGGTCTAAATATTTAATATTTCTTTCGAGTAGGTATTCGTCTGAGCAGAAAATATAATTTATCTCCCCCATTTCTTTGTTTTCAGATGTGATCACTTTTTTTATCCACCTTCGTAATTCTTGCTGATTCTGTAAAACAAATTCTATTTCATTATGAAAGTTTATCATTTTATTCTTCCGATATTTTGTTAAAATACTTATTCACCTTCTCTTTATAAAAAGGATTTAATTGAACAGGAGTTGTTTTGAGTAGTTCTTCTTGTTCCTTCTTTTTTTGAATGTAATCTAAATACTCTGAGTTGTTATTTTTTATTTCATAATTCCATTCTATCGATTCTCTTTTTTCTTCTTCTCCCTTTTCACGTTGAGCATTTTCTGCTTCTAACAATTTTGTAAGTATTTCTTCTTGTCTCAACAAGGTTTCGTTAGTTATATTGTTATTTAATATATCCGTTTCATTTTCATCCATTTTTTCTAATATCCTGTCAATGTTTCCTTTCTCTCCACTCTCCCCAATTTCATTTCTAAGTTCTTGCAATCTTTTTCTTATTTGTTGTTGTTTTATAGCCATCTGCATTAACTCTCTACTCTCTGTTTCATCTGCTTTTTTATCTCCTTTTTTCTTTCCCTTCTTGCCATCTTCTCCACTTTTCCCCTGCATTTCTTTCTTTAGGTTTTCTTGCATTTTTTGTAATTCTTTCAGAGAAGGTTGAGAAGAATTTCCTGGTTTATTACACTGTTTAGTCCCAGGAGTTTTATTTGCCATTTCCATCTGCATTTGTTTCAAGGTTTCAGAAAGCAAAAGAGCAAGATTATTTACAGACGTCATTACAAATTGCTGTTTGGAAACCCCTAAATTAATCTTCCTTTCTTCTAGTAAGGAAATGGATTTTTCGATGTTATAATTTATAGAACTAATTTCTTTATTTATAATAGATTCAATCTGAACAACCCTTTTACTTAGCGCAAATAAGGAGTCTTCAACTATTTGAGAGTTGTCTGACAATTCTTTTTGTTTTTTAATATACTTTACAATACTGTTACTGTTTTTAGGTAATGAAGAAATACTATGAATCAATTCCTCTTGTTCAAATGATAGGGTAATTAAATTTTCTAAAATTTGACGTAAGGTTTCCATGTCCTCCACAGGCTTACTATTTGAGCAAGAACTTTGTAATCCTGCCATTGCATCCACCATTTCATCTAAATTTTTTATAGCTTCTTCTTGTTTTTTGCTAGATTTCTTCTTTTGTTGATTTTCTAAGGACTCTTTACTTTCCTGCATAGCTTCTGATGCCTTCTGTTGTCTTTCTTGCGTATTTGGGACTTCTTTTTTATCCTCTAATTCAGAATTCTTCTGTTCAAGATCTTTTATACTTTCTTTTAATTTACTTAATTCCTCTTGTAGCTCTTCTTGTTCTTTAGATAATTTTTCAGAGGAGGATTCTTTTTCCTTAGTTTTTTCTTTTAACTCCTCCTGTTTCTTTCTCAGATTATCTATTTTTTCTATAGTTTCTTCTAGTTTTTGTTCAAATTCTAGTTCCTTATATAGTTCCAGGTTTCTATCGAGTTCTTTTTCTAAATCTGTATTTTCTTTCTCTAATTTATCTAATACTTCCTTCATCTCCTCTTTATTCATTTCTTCCAAAAGCTCCTGTAGTTCCTCCATCAATTTTTTACTTTCTTCATCCAATACTTTATCCATTAACTCTTCTAATTGTTTTTGTTTTTCCAAAATAGAGGAGTTTAATTTCTCTTTAGTTTTATTATTCTTATTGTTTCTTTTATTACTTTCTATTATCTGTTCTTCTAACTGTTTCTGTTTTTTAATAATGTTTTCCGCTTTCTTTTTTTCTTCCCACCCCAAAGATTTTTTATCAATCAANGATTTTTTCAAATCNTCTATATCTTTTTGTATTTCATTTGCAAGNTGAATAGAATTATCTAGTTTTTCTTTTATTTTCCCATCTTCCTTATCTNTTATTTCGTTTAACTNATCTAATGATAGNTCGCTATGTTTCCCTGTATAACTTTTTGTAGATTTTCTACCATTAATATCATCATTATCCCAAACTTCAAAGTAATAATTAAGNTTGTCGGAAGGAGANAGNTTTANGGTGTTTAAATCTAAATAATGATAATAATTTTCCTCAGAATTATTATTTATTAANATATTATCANTTATAATNTAACTACTATCTTTTAGAANAACTTCATAAATAAATTTTAATTCAGATACAGAATAATCATCAGAAATTGTTCCGTTAAAAAATAANTGATTGTTAANNNTGTCCAATTTTGTTTCTAAGNTAATTTTAGGAAATTCATCNGGNAAAATTGTAATAAAATAATTAGTCTTTTCTNAATGNATATTTTTATTTNAAGTAGAAATAGAATAAGAACCACTTTGTAATGCTGATTTTTTTATAAATAAANGATNATTAATAATTTTATGTTTTTCATACTTATCATTAAAAATAAACAGAACAGAATCTGTATTTTTTAATTGAAAATCCCAATTAATTCTTGTTCCTTCAGGAAGCGTAAAATCACCAATATTATTCAGTTTTTCATCTTTTAACTTGGTGTATTTTGGGTAATCTAAAAAGGTGTTAAATTCCAAAACGCTAGGTTTAAGTAAAGATTTTAGCTTGTACTTTTCAGAATAAAATCCATCCGCATATAATTTAAATTCTATGTCAGAAACTACATTTTTAAACAAAAAGTGAAAACTACTAATTCCCTCTTTTGCCAAACTAAATTTGTTCCCATTTAATTCTATATAAATAGTATTCGGAATTTTACTACCTAAAACTGATACATTAAGTGTGAAATCTTCTTGCTGTATACTTTCTAATGTTTCGTTTTCAATCTGAAAAGTAAAAGGCGCTTGCGGAATATAGTCGGTATTATGATCAATAATTCTGGCAGAACTTTCAGTTATTATATGTTTGTTTCCTGTTATAAAAAAAACAATTATAAATAAAGAGGGTAGAGCAATCCATTTCAGATATTTTCTATTTTCCTTAAAATTGATACTATTTCTGAAAGAAAAAGATTGAATACTCTTTGTCTTGTTAGTAATACTAGCTTGTATAAGTAGATTGTCAGAATCCGATAATTCGTTCAATTGTAAAATATTGAGTATCTTATCATCAATTTCTGGGAAATGTTTTCCAATAATTTTAGCAGCATCCGAATATTTTATGGTTTTACCAAGTCGGAATAACTGTGATAAAGGAACAACAATAAATTTAATTAATATAATTAGATTTATTGCAAAATAAATCCAAAACAACATACTTCTTCCTCTAGTGCTAAACCTAGAAAAATATTCTATAATAGAGAAAAATAACAGAAAAATTAATAAGGTGGCAGATAAAAATATTAGTCCCTTAAGGATTTTATTTTTATAATACTTATTGATAAATCTATTTAACTTATCAAACAATAAATTATTTTCTCTTTTTTTCATCACAATGCAAAAATACAATTTTATATCTGTTAAAGATAAACGAATACTTTTGTAAGTATTATATTTGCCGCTCAAAATAAAAGTAAAGATGTCAGAAGTAAGAGTTAGATTTGCGCCAAGTCCTACAGGCCCATTACATATCGGAGGAGTTAGAACCGCATTGTATAATTATCTTTTTGCAAAAAATAAAGGAGGAAAAATGATTTTGCGTATTGAAGATACAGATCAGACTCGTTTTGTGAAGGGGGCGGAAGAATACTTAATAGACGCGCTTAAATGGTGTGGTATTGAGCTGGACGAATCCGTAGTTGATGGTGGTGATTTCGGACCCTACAAACAATCGGAAAGAAAAGAAATGTATCTTCCATATGCAGAGAAATTGGTAAAAGATGGATTTGCGTATTACGCTTTTGATACTTCAGAAGAACTTACCGCAATGAGAGAGAAAATGAAATCTGCAGGAGTTCCTTCTCCACAATACAATGCGGTTACCAGAACAACAATGCAAAATTCCTTAGCGCTTTCAGAAACAGAAGTTCAAAAAAGAATGGACGCAGGAGATCCTTATGTTATAAGAATAAAAATGCCTAGAAATGAAGAGGTGAAATTAAACGATACAATCAGAGGNTGGGTTATTGTAAACACTAATAACATGGATGATAAAGTTATCTTTAAATCTGATGGAATGCCAACCTATCATTTAGCTAATGTAGTAGACGATTATACCATGAAAATTTCTCATGTGATAAGAGGGGAGGAGTGGCTTCCTTCAGCTCCACTTCATGTTTTGTTGTACAGGTATTTAGGTTGGGAGAATGAAATGCCTGAATTTGCACATTTGCCTTTAATTTTAAAGCCGGATGGAAATGGAAAGTTAAGCAAAAGAGATGGAGACCGATTAGGTTTTCCAGTATTTCCTACAGAGTGGATAAATCCTGAAACAGGAGATATCAGTTCAGGATATAGAGAAAGTGGATATTTACCAGAAGCATTTATTAATATGTTGGTTTTTTTAGGATGGAATCCAGGAACTCCTCAGGAATTATTTTCAATGGAAGAATTATGCGACATCTTTTCTTTAGAAAGGGTGGGGAAATCAGGAGCGAAGTTTGATTTTGATAAAACAAGATGGTTTAATCAACAATATTTAAGAGCAAAAACCAAAGAAGATTTAGCAAAAGATTTACAAGTAATCTTAAAACAAAATGGGGTAGAGGCTAATGATGATTATGTAGGAAGAGTTTGTGAGCAATTAAAAGAAAGAGCGACATTTATAAAAGACATGTGGGAAGAAGGGAAATACTATTTTGTANCNCCTACATCTTATGATGAAAAAACAATTCGTAAAAAATGGAAAGANGNCACNCCTAATTTATTGTCAGAATTTAAAAANAGGATAGAAGCANTTTCAGATTTTTCATCTGAGAATATTGAAAAAGAATTTANATCTTACTTAGAACAAAAAGAGTTAGGAATGGGNAAGTTGCTACCTGCATTTAGAGTTTCTTTAACAGGACTTGGAATGGGGCCTTCTTTATTTGATATTGCATCTCTTTTAGGCAAAGACGAAACAATAAAAAGAATGGAAACTGCTTTAGAAAAAATAAACTAATGGGATTAATTACAGTAGAGGGGATTAGAGTTTTTGCGTATCACGGACATTTACCTGAAGAAAAAAAATTAGGGGGTCATTTTATTGTGAATGTATGGGTTAATGCAGAAACTTCTGAAGTTGAAAAAACAGATGATTTGAACGACACAGTGGACTATGTGAAAATCATTGAAGTTGTAAACGAGCAAATGGCAATCAGAGCTGACATGATTGAAGTTCCCACAAAAAGAATTGTTGATACAATCTTATCTTTAAATAAAGTGAAAAAAGTTAAAGTCGAGTTAGAAAAAATCCAACCACCAATTGATGCAACATTTGATAAGATTTCAGTAACCGCTACTGGTGAAAACTAATCTAAATACTTAGCAATATTTACTTTTTCAGAAATGAAGGAATGTAATTTTTCCACTAAAACTCTTTCTTGACTCATAGAATCTCTATCACGTAAAGTTACCGTATTATCTTCTAATGTTTGATGGTCAATCGTAATACAGAATGGGGTTCCAATCGCATCTTGTCTTCTGTATCGTTTTCCGATAGAATCTTTGTCTTCATACTGGCAATTGAAATCAATTTGTAACATTTTCATAATATCTCTTGCTTTTTCTGGCATTCCATCTTTCTTAGTTAGCGGAAGAATAGCCGCTTTTACAGGCGCTAAAACCGCAGGGATTTTAAGTACAACCCTACTTTCTCCATTTTCCAATTTTTCTTCAAGGAAGGAATGACTTAAAACAGTAAGAAACATTCTGTCTAGCCCGATAGAAGTTTCTACTACGTAAGGAACATAACTTTTGTTTAATTCAGGATCAAAATATTGTAGTTTTTTTCCAGAATGTTCTTGATGTGCTTTTAAATCAAAATCTGTTCTGGAATGGATTCCCTCTAATTCTTTAAATCCGAATGGGAACTTAAACTCAATATCAGTAGCCGCGTTTGCATAATGCGCTAAAGTTTCATGATTATGAAAACGATAGTTATCTTTCCCCATTCCAAGAGATTGGTGCCAATTCATACGGAATTCTTTCCAGTAATTGTACCATTTCATTTCTTCTCCTGGGCGAACAAAAAATTGCATTTCCATTTGTTCGAATTCTCTCATCCTGAAAATAAACTGACGAGCAACAATTTCATTACGAAAGGCTTTTCCGATTTGAGCAATCCCAAAAGGGACTTTCATTCGAGCAGTTTTTTGCACATTTAAAAAGTTTACAAAAATTCCTTGAGCAGTTTCTGGACGTAAATACAAATCGGAAGACGTGTCTACAGTAGCTCCCATTTGGGTTTTAAACATCAAATTAAACTGACGAACATCAGTCCAATTATTTGTTCCTGAAACAGGACATTTTATATCTAAATTTTCAATTAAAGATTTTACATTTTCCAGATTTCCAGAAGAAAGAGAGATTTTCATCTTTTCAATGATTTCATCAATTTTTTTCTGCCTTTCTATAACCCTCTCATTAGTGGAAACAAATTCTTCTCTATTAAAATTATCTCCAAAACGCTTAGCGGCTTTTACACAATCTTTTTCAATTTTTGCTTCAATTTTTGCAATATGATCTTCAATCAAAACATCTGCACGATATCTTTTTTTAGAGTTTTTATTATCAATTAAAGGGTCGTTAAAAGCATCAATATGACCAGAAGCTTTCCAACTAGTAGGATGCATGAAAATTGCAGCATCTAATCCTACAATATTTTCGTGCATATTTACCATGGATTTCCACCAATAGTTTTTGATGTTGTTTTTTAACTCCACTCCATTTGGCCCATAATCGTAAGCAGCTGATAATCCATCATAAATTTCTGAGGATTGAAATACATATCCATACTCTTTAGCATGTGCCACTACTTTTTTAAAGATGTCTTCATAATTTGCCATGCCACAAAAATAGTAAATCAAACTATTATTTGTGTAGATTTGCTATATGATTCAGGTAGAGGATAAAATAATTTCGTTAGACATATTTGAAAAACACTTTGTATGTGACTTAAACGCTTGTAAAGGAGCTTGTTGCATAGAAGGAGATGCAGGAGCACCTCTTTCACATGAGGAAGAAAAAATCCTGGGAAAAATTTACGAAAAAGTAAAGCCCTATATGAGAGAAGAGGGAATTATTGAGATCGAAAACCAAGGAGTTGCTGTTTATGATGAGGAAGGAGATTTAACTACTCCACTTGTGAATAATAAAGAGTGTGCTTTTGTGATTTTTGAAAATGGCATTACAAAATGCACTATTGAAAAAGCATATAATGACGGTATTATAGACTTTAAAAAACCGATATCTTGTCATTTATTTCCAATACGAATAAAAGAGTATCGAGATTTTGATGCGGTAAATTATGAAGAAATTAAAATCTGTAAACCCGCTTGTGAATGTGGTAGCAAATTAGAAGTACCTGTCTATGTCTTTTTAAAAGAATCATTAATTCGGAAGTATGGTGAAGATTGGTACAAAGAACTACTAGAGGCTGCTCAGTTGTTGAAGAAATAACACTATTTTTTCAAATATTTTCGGTCTATATAAAAAGTACCAAAAGGTAAAATGGAACAGATTAAAACAATAAATAATTCAGTTCTATTCCAGCGTTCCTCTTTCTTTATTAGGAAAGCCATTAATATATAACCTACAAATAAAATTCCGTGAGGCATTCCCAATAACTTAACCCATTGATCATCACCCCCCAAATATTTAATAGGAACACATATAAAAAGAAGGATTATGTAAGATATTCCCTCTAAAAATGCTATTATTCTAAAAATAATTTTCATTATTTGAAAGCATTTTCTCCCGTTATATCTAATCCGGTAATCAATAAGTGTATATCGTGAGTTCCTTCATAAGTAATTACAGACTCTAAGTTCATCATATGTCTCATAATTGAATATTCTCCAGTAATCCCCATAGCTCCTAAAATTTGCCTTGCCTCCCTGGCAATTTTAAGTGCCATATCTACATTATTTCTTTTACACATTGAGATTTGTGCAGAAGTTGCTCTGCCCTCATTTCTCAACACACCTAATCTCCATGTTAAGAATTGAGCTTTTGTAATTTCAGTAATCATTTCAGCTAATTTCTTCTGTTGTAATTGGTAAGATGCTATAGGTTTCCCAAACTGAATTCTTTCTTTGGCGTACCTAAGAGCAGTATCGTAACAATCCATTGCAGTACCAATTGTGCCCCAAGCAATACCATATCTTGCTGAATCTAAACAACCTAGTGGGGCTCCTAAACCGTCCTTTTCTGGTAAAATATTATCCTTGGGGATTTTTACATTATCAAAAACCAACTCTCCAGTAGCTGAAGCTCTCAAACTCCATTTGCCATGTGTTTCAGGGGTAGTGAATCCTTCCATTCCTCTTTCCACTAAGACCCCTTTTATTCTTCCTTCTTCATTTTTTGCCCAAACAACAGCAACATCAGCAAACGGAGCATTTGAAATCCACATCTTAGCACCATTTAAAAGATAATAATCTCCCATATCTTTTATATTGGTTACCATTCCACCAGGATTTGAACCATGATCAGGCTCAGTCAATCCAAAACAACCTATAAATTCTCCAGTGGCTAGCTTTGGTAAAAACCTCATTTTTTGATCTTCACTTCCATATTTCCAAATAGGGTACATTACCAAAGAAGATTGAACAGATGAGGTAGAACGAATTCCACTATCTCCTCTCTCTAATTCTTGCATTATTAATCCATAAGAAATTTGATCTAATCCAGCCCCCCCATATTCTACAGGAATATAAGGTCCGAAACCTCCAATTTCTCCTAGTCCCCTTATTATTTGTTTTGGAAACTCTGATTTTTGACAAGCCTCCTCAATAATTGGAGAAACTTCTCTTTTTACCCATTCTCTTGCAGCATCTCGGATTAATTTATGTTCTTCAGTCAGTAATTCATCTAACAAAAAATAATCTGGAGCTTGATACAAATCTTGTGACATAATTTTTTTTTTAAATTTTTACCACTGCAAAAGTATTGAATAATCTCTTATCAGTATCTTTGTTCCTCAATTTTTTATAATGAATGCTATTCAATTATCTTTTCAGGGGAATAACCTAAGTTTTATAATCCTTACTATTTCCCTTTGTATTATTGGTGTTTTATACGCTTTTTATAGCAAGTATTCTAAAGAACTTGTATTAAGCGCCTTTTCACAAAGATATGCAAATCAATATTTAAGAGATGACAATGTATTTAAAAGAACAGTGAATATTTTATTTAATCTTTTAATTATCATTAATTTATCTTTCGTTATTTGGAGTGTTTCACCAGGCGAAAATTATGATATTATACAATTCCTAAAGATTATTATCTACACAATATTATATTATCTTTTAAAGTTTGTTTCTCTTTGGTTTTTGGGACATCTTTTAAAAATGAATCAGATAGCTAATATAGCATTATTTTTTACCACACTTTTTGATAAAGTTTTTGCGTTGTTTGCTTTTCCAATACTAGTCTTGTTTCATTTTTATGTTTCAGATATAACCGACCAAACAACATTAATAATCTGCTCATTTTTAATATTTTTTTTTGTTTTAAAGATATTCTGGATCCTTAAAATTGGAATAAAGTCTTTTGGACTTTCTAGGTTTTATTTATTTCTGTATATTTGCATCCTTGAATTTTTTCCTCTAGTTCTACTTTACAGAGGTATTGTTTTTTCTTAAGAAAAAGAAAATGACGACAGACAGACAGAAAAAGGTAAAATCGATTCTTATTTCTCAGCCAGAACCGGAAAATAAGACACCCTATCATGCATTAGCGGAAAAGCATAAATTAAAACTTCATTATAGATCGTTTGTACAAGTTGACGAACTTTCTACAATGGAATTTAGAGAACAAAGAATCTCTATTTTAAACCACGATGCAGTTATTTTCACTTCTAAGAACTCGATGGATCATTATTTTAGGATGATGGAAAAATTGAGATTAAGAATTCCAGATCAAACAAAGTATTTTTGTGTTTCTGAGGCAATTGCCCACTATCTGCAAAACTTTATAGTTTACAGAAAAAGAAAAGTTTTTACCGGAGAAAGAACTTTTGCAAGCTTATTACCTTTAATGCAAAAACATAAAGACAGTAAGTTTTTACTTCCATGTTCTAATTTGTTAAAAGATCAGACAAATAATACAATGGAAGACAGTGGGTTAAGTTATACGAAAGCTGTAATGTACAAAGTAGTTGCTGCTAATTTATCAGATTTATCCGATGTAAAATATGATGTGTTAGTATTTTTCTCACCTACAGGTATTACATCGTTATATGAAAATTTCCCTGACTTTGTGCAAGAAGCAACGAGAATTGCAGCGTTCGGACCGACTACAATTAATGCAGTAAAAAGCAACAATTTAATTGTAGATATTGAAGTTCCGAATAAAAAGTTTCCATCCATGTCCATGGCATTAGATGATTATATAACTAAATCAAACAAAAGAAAAAGAGCTAAGAAATAACATCAAACAAAAAGGAGATTTTAATATCTCCTTTTTTTATTTTTAGTACTTTTATTTTTGGTATGAATAAGTTTCCAAAGAAAGAAAGATTAAGCTCTAAAATAGATATTGAGGAGCTTTTTAAGAGTAAGAACACTTTTACTCAAGATAAAATAAAAGTATATTGGAACGAAAATTCTTCTAATACAGAACAGGTGTCTGTTTTGTTTTCTGTTCCTAAAAAGATTGTTTCATTAGCAACAAAAAGAAATAAAATTAAAAGGTTATTAAAAGAGTCTTATCGAATAAATAAGAATATTTTACAAAAAACAGGAAAAGAGATACGTATTGCTTTTGTATACTTGTGTACAGAAACACCTAATTTTAATTCTATAGAAGAAAAAATAAAATTAATTTTACAACGTTTAAATAATCAAATATGAAAAAGATATTTTCCTTTTTGTTTCTTTTAATAATTCGTGCTTATCAAAAAGTAATATCTCCAGTATTTCCACCAAGCTGTAGATATAATCCTACATGTTCCGAGTATTGTAAACAAGCAATTATAAAATATGGACCATTTAAAGGTGGTTTGTTATCAATAAAAAGAATTTCCAAATGTCACCCCTGGGGAGGAAGTGGTGAAGATTTGGTTCCATAAACCTAAATTATGAAAAACAAAACAATACAGATCTCTTTAAAAGCTAGCTTAATATTTATTTTAGTATTTCTTTTTTTACAAGGAAAATCACAAACAGATAATTATTTTGAAACATCAAAAAATTTAGAAATATTCACAGATTTATATAAGGAATTAGACATCTTTTATGTGGATGAAATAAACTCGGGTGATTTAATGAAAACAGCGATTGATGAAATGTTGAACTCACTAGATCCTTACACGACCTATATTCCCGAGTCAGATATTGAAGATTATAGATTTATGACAACTGGTCAATATGGAGGAATTGGAGCTATGATTACAAAACGAAAAGAATTTGTATATATAAGTGAGCCATATGAAGGTTTCCCTGCACAAAAAGCAGGATTAATGGCTGGAGATAAAATTCTAGAAATTAATGGAAAATCGGCAGAAGGAAAAACGACTGAAGAAATTAGTTCAGTTTTAAAAGGACAACCAAATACAGAGGTTTCTATCCTGATAGAAAGGAATGGGGAGACTTTCATTAAAACATTTAATAGAGAAAAGGTTACTGTAAAAAGTGTCCCGTATTATGGATTATTAGAAGGTGGTATTGGATATATAAAATTAAGATCTTTTACAAGAAATTGTGCAAATGATATAAAAAATGCATTAATGGATTTAAAATCTCAACAACACTTAAAGGGTATTGTTTTAGATTTAAGGTCTAATCCCGGGGGATTATTAAACGAATCCATTGATATTGTCAATTTATTCGTGGATAAAGGAGAAGAAATAGTTATAACTAAGGGAAAAATAAAAGATTGGGAGAAGAAGTATGTTTCTAAAAAGGATCCCATTGATAAAGAAACCCCATTAGTTATTTTAATAAATTCAGCTTCTGCGTCTGCCTCCGAAATTGTTTCTGGTTCAATACAGGATTTGGATAGAGGTGTTGTTATTGGAAGAAAATCTTTTGGAAAAGGATTAGTTCAACAAACTAGAAAGCTGCCATATAACTCTCAACTTAAAGTTACAGTTGCAAAGTATTATATTCCTAGTGGAAGATGCATTCAGGCAGTAGATTATTCTAATAGAAATGAAGATGGAAGTGTGGGTCAAGTTCCAGACTCTTTAATTTCAACTTTTAAAACCAGAAATGGAAGGGAGGTAAAAGATGGTGGAGGTATAAATCCGGATATTGTAATAAAAAATGACGAGATTTCAGACATTTCCATTTCTTTAATGAATAAAAGATTAATATTTGATTTTGCAACTCAATTTAGATATGAAAATGAAAAAATATTAGAGGTTGATAATTTTGAGATAACAGATGAAATTTACAAGAAATTCATTTCATTTTTATCTAACAAGGACTATGAATATACCACCGCAACACAAGATGCATTAGATATCTTTAAAGAAATAATAAAAGAAGAAGGCACATCAGACCTCTTGTCGGAAGAGATTAATTTACTTTTAGATAAAGTTGAAAATATTAAGAAGAATGATTTAGAGAATAATAAGGAGGAAATTAAAACATTTTTGTCCGAAGAAATAGTAAGTAGATATTATTATCAGGAGGGGAGAATTATTGAAAGATTAAAACACGATAAAGATATTGATGAAGCTTTAAAGATTTTTAATAAAATAGAAGAGTATAATTCTATCTTAAAAATAGATGAGTAAGACAATTATTCCTAATATCCGAAATTTTCTTTTTGTTTTATTGGGGATTTCCTTACCTTTTTCGGTTGCTACATCTAATATTTTAGTTGTTTCTCTATTTCTTTCGGTTCTTCTGGAGGGAGGCTTTCTAAAAAAAATTAAAAGGATTAAATCTAGCAAATGGATGGTTTCATTGTTTTTGTTACTCATCTTATATTACTTTTCATTTTTCATTTATGGGCAATTTTCCGACACAATTTGGCTATTAAAAAGAGTGTCTATTTTATGGACTTTACCAATTCTTTATAGTGTGTTTTTCTCCACAAAAACAATTTATAAATCTTTATTTGCATTTTTATTCTCTATGTTTATATCCTCTGTAATCGCAATTTTTGAAAACTATGAAGTAATCAATATAAATGGATCAAACTGGACATGGGCTGCATTTCTACAGTATACAGACCATAATGTGTTTTTAGCTTCTTCTATTGTTATTTCTATATACCTAGTTTACAAAGTAGAATTTCACAAAAAATATAAAAACATTATTCTCTTTTTTCTTCCCTTCTATTTGTTTTCCATTTTTACAGAGGCAGGAAAATCAGGACAGATTGTTTTAATTCTTTTATTAGTTTTATTCTTCATGTTCTTATTTAAAAATAACATTAAAAAATTAACAATATATGTAATTACTTTAATTATAGGAGTATTTGTTATTTACAACACCTCTGAAATTGTTGAAAAGAGATTTACTTATGAGCTAAAAAGGTTTATGGAAAATAAAACTAGTTCAAGATCTTTATTGTTCACACATTCCATTGATTTAATAAAAGAAAAGCCAGTTTTAGGATATGGAGCAGGAAGTTTTACAGATAAATTTAGAGACATAAATGAAGAAACTAAAAAAGTGATAAGATACCAACATAAAACTCCTCATAATAACTATTTATATGTTTGGATAGAGTTAGGATTATTGGGACTGTTGATGTTTTTATTAATTTTTTATTTTCAAATAAAAGAATTATACCGTCAGAATGATGGGGATTTTATGATATTATTACCCATACTGTACCTGTGTGTAATGATGACAGATACCTATTTGTTTAACCAGAATACTTTAATATTATATGTGTTCTTATCTATAATAGTGGTTAACTATCAATATAAACTCTCTTAATCCTTCTGTTTAAAGTAGAGTAAAATTCATAAGGAATTGTATGAATTTTTTCAGAGAGTTTTAAAATCGAGTTTTCTTCCCCAAAAATTTCCACCTCTTCCCCCTCTTTACAATTTATGTATGAACTATCTATCATAAAACTATCCATACAAATATTTCCAATAATAGGACATTTTTCCCCTTTGACCACTACTTCTCCAATGCCATTTCCAAGTTTTCTATTTAATCCATCTGCATAACCTACCGGAACAATAGAAACATTCGTTTTTTTATCGGATATAAAACTAGAGTTATATCCAACCCCCTGCCCCTCTTCTATCGTTCTATTTTGGCTAATTACAGAAATGAGCCTACTTACTTGTTGTAGGTTTTTATCTTCTAAAGATCCAAATAAAGAGATTCCTAGTCGAACCATATCAAACTGTTTAGTAGGAAAGTTGATAAATCCATTAGAATTTAAAAGGTGTTTAGGTATATCAAATTCTAGTTTTCTCTCCGTTTTTTCAGATATTTTTTCAAATAGCCGTATTTGTTCTAGAGTCTCATTTTTTTGATTTGCAGAGGCAAGATGTGAACATATAGATTTCACTCTTAAGAATGAATTTTCCTTTAGTTTTTCACAAACACTTTCCAAGTCCTTTTCATCAAACCCATATCTATTCATTCCGGTATTAAATTTCAGATGAATATTCACCTCTTGTTTTTTAGATAAATAAAAATCTAATAACCTAATATTATGAATAACAACTTCTAGATCGTACTTTATAATTTCATTAAAACTTTTCCATCCTGGGTTTGCAATAATTATTTTAGATTTAACTCCAGATTCACGTAATCTAATTCCTTCTTCAAAATCAGCTACCCAAAATGCATAAACTCCTAAACTTTCTAGTTTTTTAGAAACTTCAATGTCTCCATGCCCATAAGCATACGCTTTTACAACAGCAATGATTTCACACCCATTTTTTAATTTAGATGATAAATAATTATAGTTGTGTTCTAATTTTTTTAAATCAACCTCCAGAATGGTTTCGTTTGCATTATGCATCTTTCCTGTTTTTATTAAAACACATCCTGCATAATGGTTTATAGTTGTTTTTTTCTCCTAAAGCAACTAAATTTTCTTCTTCTGAAATTCTGTAGGAGTGATTTGCAATATCTCCACAATCTAAGCAAATAGCATGAACTTTAGTTACGTGTTCTGCAATAGCAAGTAAATTTGGTATTGGGCCAAAAGGATTTCCTAAGAAGTCCATATCAAGACCAGCAACAATAACTCTAATACCTGAAGAAGCTAATTCATTACAGATGTTACTTAAATCATCCGTAAAAAATTGAGCTTCATCTATTGCTACCACATCCGGATTGTCTATCAAATTTAGAATTTCAGAAGATGTATTGACAATCATAGATGAAATGTAATTTTCATCATGTGAAACTACTTTCTGATTATCATATCTTGTATCGATAGTAGGTTTGTATATTTCAACTTTTAATTTAGCAAAATTTGCTCTTTTTAATCTTCTAAGTAATTCCTCTGTTTTTCCAGAAAACATAGACCCACATATTACCTCAATGCTACCATTTCTCATTGGGTGATTTAGATGTGATTCTAAAAACATATTTAAAAAGTATTAAAATTAAGTTAGTACACAAAAATATAAAAATTTTACTTCTCACTTTCTCAAATTTTCATGTAGTTTTGTGAAATGTCAAAATTATACATTATACCTACTCCTATAGGGAATTTAGAGGACATCACCTTTAGATCTATCAGATTATTAAAGGAAGTAGATCTTGTACTAGCAGAAGACACCAGAACAAGTAAAAAATTATTCTCTCATTATCAAATTGAAACTCCCTTATTCTCTTTTCATATGCATAATGAACATAAAGTATTGTCAAAATGGATAAACAGATTACAAATGGGAGATAGTGTTGCGTTGATTTCTGATGCTGGCACTCCAGCAATTTCAGATCCAGGATTCTTATTAGTTAGAGAATGTGTAAAAGAACACATAGAGATGGAGTGTTTACCTGGAGCTACAGCATTTGTTCCTGCAGTAGTTAACTCTGCTTTACCATGTGATAAATTTATTTTTGAAGGATTTCTTCCAGTAAAAAAGGGAAGACAAACAAGATTAAAATATTTATCAGAAGAAGAAAGAACAATGGTTTTTTATGAATCTCCACATAGATTAGTAAAAACACTCTCTCAGTTTTGCGAATATTTTGGGGTAGAAAGAGGATGTTCTGTTTCAAGAGAACTATCAAAAATATATGAGGAAACGAAAAGGGGAACTCTACAAGAATTAGTCGAACATTTTAATGAGAAAAAACCTAAAGGAGAATTTGTAATAGTTGTCGAAGGAAGAAAATGAAATTAGAGAACTTTATACATAACAAGCCCTTTGTAATAGCCGGCCCTTGTAGTGCAGAATCTGAAAATCAGGTTCTGAAAACAGCAGAAAATATACAACAGAATATAGATGTTTTTAGAGCAGGGGTTTGGAAGCCAAGAACAAAACCAAACTCATTTGAAGGGGTTGGAGAAAAAGCATTAATCTGGTTGCAAAAAGTAAAGGAAGAGACTGGCTTAAAAGTTATTACCGAAGTAGCGACTGCTAAGCATGTAGAACACTGTTTGGAGGCTGGAATAGATATGTTGTGGATAGGAGCCAGGACAACAGTAAATCCGTTTTATGTGCAAGAAATAGCAGAGGCATTAAGAGGAACAGATACTCCTGTTTTTGTAAAAAACCCTATTCATCCAGAATTATCTTTATGGGCAGGAGCCTTGGAGAGATTAAATCAGAAAGGAATAACTAATTTATCGGCTATTCACAGAGGGTTTTTTACATATGAGTCATCCGCTTTCAGAAATGAACCAAAATGGGAAGTTCCAATTGAATTGAAAAGAAATTTTCCAGATCTACCTATAATTTGTGACCCCAGCCACATTGCAGGTGATAGAAGTTTGATCCCAGAATTATCACAAATTGCAATGGACTTAGATATGAGGGGGCTAATGATAGAAACTCATCATAATCCAACGGAAGCGTGGAGTGACGCAAATCAACAATTATCTCCTAAGGAATTATATTCTTTATTAAAAGGGTTAGTTTTAAGAAAACGAGATTTTGAGAATGATGAGTTGAGTATACAATTAAATAAGATGAGGAACCTAATTGATAAGTTAGACAAAAAAACAGTTGACCTCTTAAGCTCGAGAACGGATTTAGTAAAAGAAATAGCAGAATTTAAACTCAAAAACAATCTTACTATTTTTCAATTAAAAAGATGGTTTCAGATACTAGAAATGAGAAAAGATCAGGCAGTAAATTTGGGTTTGGACCAGAAAATGATAAGTGATATTTTTGAGTTAATTCATAAATATTCTATAATAACTCAAACTAAAATAATGAAGAAGTAAAGATGGAGGTAAAGTGGAACATACAACAATCTAATCAAAATCTTGTAAAGGAACTTACTGAGGAGTTAGGGGTAAATAAGATTGTAGCGCATTTACTAGTATTAAGAGGGGTGTCTAGTTTTGATGAAGCTAAAAAGTTTTTCAGACCACAAATTTCAGATTTACACGATCCATTCTTGTTAAAAGGGATGGATAAAGCGGTAGAAAGAATTGAACTTGCATTAAAAAGAGGAGAAAAGATTCTAGTGTATGGAGATTATGATGTTGACGGCACTACTTCTGTTGCTATGATGTATAGTTATTTAAATAGGTTTACAGATAAAATTGGATATTATATACCAGATAGATATGGTGAAGGTTATGGAGTTTCTTTTAAGGGGATAGACTATGCTCAGATGGAAGAATATACGCTAATTATTGCTTTAGATTGTGGAATTAGAGCTGTAAAACAAGTAGAGTACGCTTCTAATAAAGATATAGATTTTATTATTTGTGACCATCATACTCCTGGAGTAAATACGCCAAGGGCGGTATCCGTTTTAAATCCAAAGCAAAAAGATTGCAATTATCCGTATAAAGAATTATCCGGATGTGGAGTAGGCTTTAAATTGATTCAGGCTATTAGTGAAAAAAGAAATATTGACTTTAATGAAATTGGGGAATATTTAGATTTATTAGCGGTAAGTATTGGAGCAGATATCGTAGAAATGACGGGAGAGAATAGAGTTCTGGCTTTTTATGGAATGAGAGTAATCAATCAATCTCCAAGAATGGGGCTTAAAGCATTGATAGAGAAAAGTGGTAAATCTGGGGAGCTTTCTATTTCAGATGTAGTATTTGGTATAGCTCCAAGAATAAATGCTGCTGGTAGAATAGAGCATGGTAAAAGAGCTGTAGAAATACTAATAGAGAAAGATAGTGAAAAAGCTAAAGAGTTGGCAGAAGGAATTGAAACTCATAATAAAGAACGAAAGGATTTAGACCAAAGTATCACTAAAGAAGCATTACAGATGATTGATGAAAACAAAAAATCAACTGTTGTGTATAGTTCTGATTGGCATAAAGGAGTCGTAGGTATTGTTGCTTCGAGATTAATAGAGAAATATTACAAACCAACAATTGTATTATCCGAAAAAGACGGAGAGTTAACAGGTTCAGCAAGATCTGTAAAAGGCTTTGATTTGTATGAGGCACTTTTAAAATGTGAGCATTTATTAGAAAAATTTGGAGGACATAAATATGCGGCAGGGCTAACAGTAAAAAAACAAAATTTAAAGTCCTTTATTTTAGAGTTTGAAAAAGTAGTTTCTGAAACTATTACCAAAGAACAACTTGTAGCAGAAATTGAAGTTGATTTAGAAATTGACATAGATGAGGTTACTCCAAAACTTTATAGAATAATAAAACAATTTGCTCCATTTGGTCCTAAAAACAGGACTCCAAATTTTGTAAGTAGAAATGTAACAGATACAGGAAAAGGGAAAAGAGTAGGAGAGGACAAATCTCATTTAAGATTAGTATTGAACACCTCTAAAAATCCTATTACTTCTATTGGGTTCAGAATGGGTGAAGAATTTGAAAAAACAAATGGTGACAAGGAGTTTGATATTTGTTATTCAGTTGATGAAAATTATTGGAATGGGACCACTTCATTACAATTAAGATTAAAAGGGATCAAGTAATTAATTAAAGTTTCTTCCTAATAATTTATTTATTATTACAAGACCTTTATTTAGTTTTGTTAATTTAGTAATGAGCTGAATAGAAGGGTCCTCTTCTGTTCTTATTAAATCATTTATTTTCTCAATCTCACTTTTTATAAAAGCTTGTTTTAAACTCAAGATTGATTTTTCGATAGTAAGTTCTAAGTTTTTAGTCTCATCTCCAGTAAATATTTGATGTAAATCTTCCCATTTTCTACTGATTTCATGTTTTTTACTTACAAAGGAAATCGCTAGTTGTTGTATTTCTGAATTTTCATGTTGCAGAAAATGATTTATTTTAAGACCTTTTTCCTCAGAATCTAATTGAAAATATTCCTTGTAAATATTTTGATAAAAGACATTCGAAAAAGTTATGCTGTCCTGATGAAGTTCATCAAAAATATATTCACTAACTTTTATTTTTTCCTCCTCAAATTCAAGTATTTCGTTACCATAATTAAATAATAATCGGAGAATTTCTTTTTCACATTCTTCAAGTAAACTAATCTTTATTGTGGATGTTTTTATTTGCTCCTCTAACTTATTTTGATTGTTGGTGAAATTACTTTTTGTAAATTGTTTTTTCATGCCTTGTAAGAAAATAGAGACTTCTCGTAATAAATCTTCTTCAGAAATATCTAATAAAGAACTGCTAATCTTACAATATTCTGAACGTAATAATCTGTCTGGAATAATAGAAATAGAACGAGCAATATCTTTAATATCTTCTACTCTTTTTGCGGGATTATTTTGACTATTTTTGTTTAATAATTCTGTTTTGTATTGAATAAAATCCTTCTCATTATGAGATAGGTAATTAAGATATTCTTCTTGACTTAATTTTTTAGAGTAAGAGTCTGGGTCTTCTCCATCCGGGAACATTACAATCTTAACATTCATCCCTTCTTTTAGGATTAAATCAATACTTTTAAAGGAAGCTCTAAGTCCAGCTTCATCCCCATCAAAAAGTAGTGTAATATTTTTTGTAAGTCTTCCGATTAAATTTATTTGGTCTGTACTTAAAGCTGTTCCAGATGCAGACACAACATTCTCTATTCCAGCTTGATGCATAGATACAACATCTGTATATCCTTCTACAATAAAACAATTGTTCTTTTTACCAATTTCTGACTTTGCAAAATATAAACCATATAATACTTTACTCTTATGATATATAGGGTTTTCAGGAGAATTTAGATACTTGGCTTTGTTCTTAGGGTCTAGTGCTCTTCCTCCAAATCCTAAAACTTTTCCAGAATAATTATGGATAGGAAAAATAACCCTTTCTCTAAATCTGTCAGCAGAACTTTTTTCATTAATAAACGATAATCCAGATTCTTCTAAAAACTCTTTTTGATAAGACTTTTTTAGAGCTTGTTTGGTTAATGCGTCTTTTTGTTTCGGACTATATCCTAATTGAAATTTCTTGATTATGTCTTCCGAAAATCCTCTTTGTTTAAAATAGCTTTGAGCTATCAATTTTCCTTCTTCTGTATTCCAAAGTTGGTCCTGAAAAAATGAATTTGCAAAAGAACTTATTAAATACACTCCATCTCTTTTATTTTCTCTGTCTATCTGATCAGGAGTAAGTTCTCTCTCCTCAATTTCAATATTGTATTTTGATGCAAGTTCTTTTAAGGCTTCAGGATAAGATAATCCTCCAATTTCCATTACAAAATTTACAGCATTTCCTCCTTTTCCACATCCAAAACATTTGTATATTCCTTTGGTTGGAGAAACTGAAAAGGAAGGGGTTTTTTCGTTATGAAAAGGGCAGCATGCCCAATAATTAGTTCCTTTCTTTTTTAAATCAGGTAAGTAAGATCCTACAACCTCCTCTATAACACAACTTTCAAATATTTGATCAATAGTTTTTTTTGGGATCATCTTTTTCTATTTATTACGTAATCTACTAACTTTTCTAACGATTTTTTACTCTTATTTTCCGGGAATTCGGATAAGATATCTAATGCCTCCTTTTGATATTCAATCATTACTTTTTCAGCATATTCTAATCCGCCATTCTGCTTAACTAAATTAATTAACTCAGCGACTTTTTTATCGTTTTTATAGTGGTTTTTCACTGTATTTATAATATTATTTCTTGTTCTAGCATCTACCTTATTTAAGGTGTAAATAAGTGGTAAAGTCATCTTTTGTTCTCTTATATCTATTCCGGTTGGCTTCCCAATAAATGTGCTTTGAGTATAATCAAACAAGTCATCTTTTATCTGAAATGCAATACCTACTTTCTCTCCGAACAAACTTAATTTTTCAACCATACCCTTCTCTATATTCATAGAACTCCCTCCGCAAGCACAACAGCTAGATATGAGTACTGCTGTTTTTTTTCTAATAATTTCAAAATAAATTGATTCTTTAATATCTAGTTTTCGAGCCTTTTCAATTTGTAGAAGCTCTCCCTCACTCATGTCTTTTACTGCAGAACTCACAATTTTTAACAAATCAAAATCTTCATTTTCTACCGAAAGCAACAATCCTTTAGAAAGTAAGAAATCTCCTACTAAAACTGCAATTTTATTCTTCCAAAGTGCATTTATCGAAAAAAATCCTCTTCTTAAATTTGCTTCATCTACTACATCATCATGTACTAAAGTTGCAGTATGTAAAAGTTCAATTAAGGAAGCTGCTCTATAACTTTTATTGTTGATTTGCCCAAACATTTTTGCAGTCAGAAATACAAACATTGGTCTCATTTGTTTTCCTTTTCTTTTAATAATATAATGCATTATTCTATCTAAAAGAGGAACTTTGCTTTGTAAAGAATTTTTAAATTTCTTTTCAAAAAGAATCATCTCTTGTTTAATAGGATGTTTTATTTCGGAAATTATACTCACTTATTTTTTGTTAAATAGACTAAGCGAATATACAAAGATTTAATCCTGAATTTCTGTGAAAAATGAAATTGTTAAAAAATTTACTGAAGTTTATTTACCAATTGACCACATGCAGCATCAATATCTTTTCCTTTACTTCTTCTTAGGTTTACAATAATATTTCTATGCTCTAAAAATTGAATAAACTCTTCTGTGTTTTCATTTGTTGATTTTTCAAAATCTAAACCTTCAACAGAATTGTATTCAATAAGATTTACTTTACAGGGAGATATTCTACAAAATGAAGCAAGTCTTCTTGCTGCATCTAAATCATCATTTACACCTTTAAATAAAATGTATTCGTAAGTGACCCTATTATTTGTTTGTTCATAAAAATAACGAATAGATTTCTTCAAAGAATCTAGATTAATAGAGTCATTAATGGGCATTAATTCTGACCTAACTTCATCAATAGCGGAGTGTAATGAAATAGCCAAATTAAATTTCACTTTATCATCTGCAAGCTTCATTATTTGTTTTGATAATCCTGCAGTAGACACAGTTATTCTTTTGGGAGAAATCCCCATTCCTTTTACAGAAATAATTTTTTCAATTGCTTTTAATAGGCTATTATAATTAAGTAATGGTTCTCCCATACCCATAAAAACAATATTTGTTAAAGGTCTTCCGTGATTCTTCACAGATTCTTGATTGAGTTTAAATACTTGATCAAATATTTCTCCATGAGTTAGATTTCTACTTAGTTTTAATGTACCCGTTGCGCAAAATGTACATGCCAAACTACATCCTATTTGTGAAGAAACACATGCTGTAACCCTTTTTCTGGATGGAATCAAAACACCTTCAATTAATTTGTCATCATGAAGTTTAAGACTGTATTTTATTGTCCCATCAGAAGAAGTAAATTCTTTATCTATTACAGCAGCTTTTAAGTCAAATGAATTTTTTAATAACTCTCGTAATTCTTTTGATAGAGAGGTCATCTGGTCAAAAGAATTCGCTCCTTTTTTCCATAACCATTCCTGTAACTGTTTTAACCTAAACTTTTGTAAGTTATTATCAGAGAAAAATTGTTCTAATTCTTCTTGAGAAATATTTCTAATATCTTTCTTCATATTTGCGACAAAGATAGTAATTCAATTTCCTTACTTTTGTAAGATGAGATATTTATCTGCAAATTATATATTCCCCTTGCATATAAATCCAATCAAAGAAGGGGTAGTCCAAATATCTGAAAAAGGAGAAATAGTTAATATTTTTGAGAGCAGAACAAAAGCTCCTAAACAGAAACTAGAAATATTTGAGGGTGTTTTGTGCCCTGGTTTTGTAAATGTACATTGTCATTTAGAACTCTCACATCTAAAAGGGCTTCTCCTACAGAAAACAGGACTAGTTGATTTTATTTCTAAAGTACCAGAGAAAAGAAATCTAGAAATAGATGATATAAAAAGAGCAATAATAGATGCAGATTCTACAATGCAAAAAAATGGTATAGTTGCTGTCGGAGACATATCTAATACCAACCACTCATTTTTTATAAAAGAAGAAAGTAAAATAGTGTACCATACATTTGTGGAATTGTTCTCTGTAAATAAGGATAAAGCAGAAATAGTTTTTAATAAAGGAATGGATTTATTAAACAATTGCCCTAATCCCAGATCGATAACTCCTCACGCTACTTATTCGGTTTCAGAAAAATTATTTTCATTATTAAAAGAAAAGAATAATGGAGAAATCGTTTGTATTCATAATCAGGAAACTAAATCTGAAGATGAATTATTTAGAAATGGAAGTGGAGAGTTGTATGAGTTTATAAAACAATTTGGAGATCTAAATCAAACTGGAATTTCAGCACTGCAAACGTCTTTATTGCAAATGTCAAAACAATCTAAAATAATTTTAGTTCATAATACATTTACTTCTAAAAAAGATGTAAAATGGACAAAAGAAAATAATTATGATACTTATTGGTGCACTTGTCCTAAAGCGAATTTATATATTGAAAATAGTTTGCCAGATTACTCTATTTTTGATACAGATACACTTTGTGTTGGGACGGATAGTTTGGCTTCTAATAATTCTCTTTCTATTTTAGAGGAGTTGAAAGTCCTAAAAGAGAATTCAGATTTTGATTTGAATACTCTCTTAAAAATTGCATGTAAAAATGGAGCAGAAGCTTTAGGTTTTGAAAATTTAGGAACTTTTGAAAAAGGAAAAATTCCTGGATTGAATTTGATAAATAATTTAGATTCTGTTAGTGTTATTGCATAAAAATATAGGCAATTTTTAAATCTTCTTCAGTTGTAATTTTAAGATTTTTTTCTTCACCTATTAAAGAATTTATTTTTCCTCTATACGCCTCAAATACAGAGGCATCATCTGTTAACTCTTCAGAGTATTTTTGAGAATATGCTTCCTTTATATCGGAACTTAAAAAGCATTGAGGAGTCTGAACTTTAAATAAATTAGATCTGTTTACGTGTGTAGATGTATCTCCGTCAACTTTACGAATAGAATCGGTTACAGGAATAATAGGGAGCACTCCAATTCCTTCTTTAACTTCTTTCACTAAAGAGTTTATTAAATTTTCAGAAACAAGAGGCCTAA
The DNA here is from genome assembly GCA_002697625.1 of Flavobacteriales bacterium. Classification (GTDB taxonomy): domain Bacteria; phylum Bacteroidota; class Bacteroidia; order Flavobacteriales; family BACL11. The sequence goes on along the minus strand of NZWX01000041.1, from coordinate 10,829 downwards.
CCCCATCATGTATCGCTACTATTGATTGGTGGTCTATCTCATCTAATCCATTTCTTACAGACTGAAATCGAGTTGATCCTCCTTCAGTAATTTTATGTGGAATGGTAAAGTTATATTTCTCACATATCTCATTCCATAGTTTAGTCTGTTCTTTTGGAAGTACTAAAATTACATCATCAAAATTAATAAACTTCTCAATAGTATGAATTAAAATTGGCTTGTCGTGTAGTAGCAAAAACTGTTTAGGAATTTCAGAATTCATTCTGAGCCCTTTTCCTCCAGCAACAATAATAGCTACTTTTTTCATTTTTAAGGTAAAATTAACATCGCGTCTCCAAAAGTATGGAACTTGTATTTTTTCTTCACAGCTTCTTTATAGGCTTTCATTACAAAATCATACCCTCCAAAAGAAGCAACATGCATCATAAGAGTAGATTTTGGTAGATGAAAATTTGAAATCATACAGTTTGCTACTTGAAAATTGTAAGGAGGAAAAATAAATTTATTTGTCCATCCCTTAAAAGGAATTACCATGTTATTTGTTGTATTAGAACTTTCGATAACCCGGTTTACTGTTGTCCCAACCGCACATATTTTCTTCTCTTTTTCTTTAGCTTTGTTTATAATACCAGCATCTTTTTCAGATATATTAATTTCTTCCGAATCCATTTTATGTTTAGACAAATCTTCTACTTCGATAGATCGGAAAGTTCCTAAACCAACATGAAGAGTTACTTCAGCAAGATTCATGCCTTTTATTTCCATTCTTTTCATCAATTGCTTACTAAAATGAAGTCCAGCAGTTGGAGCTGCAACAGACCCGCTCTCTTTTGCAAAAATTGTTTGATATCTTTCATCATCCTTTTCAGTAGGCTCTCTTTTTATAAACTTTGGTAGTGGAGTTTGACCTAAAAAATCTAATGTCTCTTGAAATTCGTCATGTGTTCCGTCAAATAGAAATCTTAGAGTCCTTCCTCTAGAAGTAGTATTGTCAATAACTTCAGCAATTAATTCGTCATTTTCACCAAAATATAATTTGTTCCCAATTCGGATTTTACGAGCAGGGTCAACCAACACATCCCAAAGTCTATTATCTCTATTTAACTCTCTGAGTAAAAACACCTCTATCCTTGCTCCTGTTTTTTCTTTATTCCCATACATTCTAGCAGGAAATACTTTAGTATTATTAAAAACCATCACATCTTCTTCATCAAAATAATCTATAAGGTTTTTAAATAATTTATGTTCAATTTCTCCTGTACTTTTATGTAAAACCATTAATTTAGATTCGTCTCTTTGTTCGTTTGGAGATTGGGGTATTAACTTTTGTGGCACGTCAAATTGGAAGTGTGATAATTTAAATCTCATATACTTTTTTTAAAATAGTTTGCAAATATACATTCTGAAAAAGCGGAAGTCAAGTAAAAAGCTATTTAAGAATATCTGCCCGGAAGGATTCTATAGAATAAGCCTCTTTTAAATCAAACTCTCCAATTTTCTCTCTTCTTAATGAGGAAAGATGAGCCCCACTTTTTAGAGCCAAACCAAAGTCAAAAGCAAGAGACCTAATATATGTTCCTTTACTACAAACAACACTAAATTGTATTTTAGGCATACTAATGTTTGTAATCTTAAATTTTTCTATTTCAACTTCTCTAGGTTTTATTTCTATAATACTTCCCTCTCTTGCATGTTGATACAATCTTTTCCCCTCTCTTTTTAAAGCTGAAAAAATAGGAGGTTTCTGCATAATTTGACCTTCAAAAATTTTACAAGTTGAATGTAATAACTCATCAGTAATATGTGATGTTTTAAAAGTCATATCTACCTCTGTTTCCTTGTCGTAGGAAGGGGTAGTTTCTCCTAAAGTTATTTCTCCGGTATACACTTTTTTTTCTGCCTGTATTTCATCAATTTTTTTTGTGAATTTGCCTGTGCAAATAATTAATAACCCATCTGCTAATGGGTCTAAAGTTCCGGCATGACCCACTTTAATTTTTTTGATTTTTTTAGCAGACTTAACAATGTTTCTAACTTTTTTAACAACATCAAAGGAAGACCAAGTTATTGGTTTGTTAAAAAGTAAAACCGTGCCGTCTAAGAAATTTGTCTCTGAGGAAATAGCAACATTCGGTTTAAGCATATATATTAGAGTATAAAATAATGGAAACACCTACGAATACACAGTAAAATGAAAAATATTTCAATTTACTATTTTTAACTATTTTAATCATCAATTTACAAGCCATAATACCAATCATAAATGCAGAAATAAAGCCAAAAAGTAAAGGTAAACTTTCGTTAGAGGTAAGGCATAAATCTGCTGAAAATATATCCTTAAACATCTTCCCTAAAATTAGAGGAACAACCATTAAAAACGAAAATCGGGCTGATTTTTCTTTGTCAACTCCTAACAAAACAGAAGTAGAAATAGTTGCTCCCGATCTGGAAATACCAGGGAGGATAGCAATAGCTTGAGAAATTCCAATTATAATTGAATGAAAGAAGCTAACTTGCTTATCTGTAGATTTTGATTTGTCAGCAAAATATAATAACAGAGCAGTAATTATAAGCATTGTTCCAACAAATGATAAATTACAATCAAAGAAGGATTCTATCGTTTCTTCCCAAACTAAGCCCATTATAACTGCTGGAATCATAGATAATATGATTTTTAAAGAAAAATAGACATCACTTTTTTCACCAGAGAATAGACCTTTAATTATCTTTACAATATCTTCCCAGAAAATATAAATTGTACTCAAGGCAGTTGCTGCGTGCAAAACAACAGTCATCAACATACTTTGTTTACCTATGTTTTCATCAGACAATATACATTTTACAATTTCAAGATGACCACTACTACTTACAGGTAAGAATTCTGTGAGACCCTGTACTATTCCAAGAATAATTGCATGAAGAATCTCCATTAATTAGTTTTCTTTTTTGGAGTAAAGAATAGCAAATATATTTAAAATAAATCCGCTTACAATTAGAATAGGAGCAAGTGTAATTCTCTGGAAATTAAACATTTCTTTATTATGAATAGTAGGGTCTTCTGTCCCCCCCCCCTGCATAAAGAATAATCCAATAATTATAAATAAAACACCTATTCCTAATAAAATATAATTGTGTTTTGTGAATGCAAATTTTGTGTTAGTATTTTCTCTCATAATTTTAATTATAAAGTTCGTTTTCATTTAAATTTAAATATTTTCTGACAGCAAAAAACGTAGATATCCAAGAAATTATCATCCCAAAAATAAGTATTAGACCAAAAATGAATGCTAAATCTAATACTTCATTTGTTTGTATAAAATCCGGTATTTGTTTTTTTAATGTTTCTATACTGGCAATAAGCATAAATATTGCTAGTATAGAGCTAAAAAACCCCTGATATAAACTACTAAGTAAATAAGGTTTCTGAATAAAGAAACTAGTTGCTCCTACCAGTCTCATAGTTCTGATTAACAATCTTTTAGAATATATTGCTAGTCGGATAGTATTATTAATTAATGCAAAAGAAATCAGAAAAAACATGATACAAAAAACAAGTAAGAACAAACTTACATTCCTCACATTTCTATTTAATTTTTCTACTAAATTCTTTTGATAAAAGATGTCTTGTACTACAGAAGCCCCCTTGTAATTATAAATATAGCTCTCTATTTCTTCAAGTCCATTTGCAGAAACAAATTTTGCTTGTACATTTGCATCATACGAATCTAATAGAGGATTACTTTCTAATACTGAAGAGAAATCTTCTCCAAGATCTTCTGTCAGATTTTCAAAGGCTTCTTCTTTATTAGTAAATAGAACGTCTTTAAAATAAGGAGTGTTTTTCAAATAATTCTCAAATTCTAATCTTTTATTCTCTGAAATTTCAACACTCTCGTTTTCAGAATTATTTTGTAGCATTATTGTAAATACAATACTTTCCTTCATTCTATCCGATACTTTTTTAGCGTTTATAAGAACAAAGGCTAAAAGACCAACAACAAATAATACTAGTGATAAACTGATAATAGTAGACGCTCCAGAGGAAAATCCTTTTTTAGAAATTAATTTTTTCATAATTTTTTGCTAAAATAAAAAATACAATTTACTAATTGATGTTATTCCTTAACTTTGCAACTTTAAAAATATTATTTTAATGGAATATAACTTTTCTGAAATAGAAAAAAAGTGGCAGCATTTTTGGAGAGAAAATGAAACCTATAAAGTTTCAGTAGATAAGAATAAAGAAAAATATTATGTATTAGATATGTTCCCTTATCCTTCAGGCGCAGGGCTGCATGTAGGACATCCATTAGGGTATATTGCTTCCGACATTTTTGCTAGATATAAAAGATTAAAAGGGTTTAATGTTTTGCATCCAATGGGATACGATTCGTTCGGATTACCAACTGAGCAATATGCTATTCAAACGGGTATTCACCCGGCAGTTGCTACAAAAGATAATACGGAAAGATATAGAAAACAATTGGATAAAATTGGGTTTTCGTTTGATTGGAGTAGAGAAGTTCAAACCTCAGATCCTAATTATTATAAATGGACACAATGGATTTTTAAACAATTATTTCAGTCGTACTATTGTAAATTAGAAGATAAAGCTATGCCCATTACCGATCTGATAGCATATTTTGAGAAGAGTGGAAACATAAAATCAAGAGCAGTTTGTGATGAAGACACTCCTCAATTTTCAGAATCAGACTGGAAAACTTTTAACAAAAAAGAAAAGAAGGATATTTTACAAAAATATAGGTTAGCATTTTTGTCGGACACATGGGTAAATTGGTGTGAAGGATTGGGAACTGTACTGGCAAATGATGAGGTGAAAGATGGTCTTTCAGAAAGAGGTGGTTTCCCGGTAGAACAAAAATTAATGAAGCAATGGTCTCTCAGGATTACAGCTTATGCAGATAGATTAATTTCAGGCTTAGATTCTGTAGATTGGTCTGATTCCATAAAAGAGATTCAGAGGAATTGGATAGGTAGATCAAAAGGAGTATCAGTTCATTTTGATTTGGAAAATTCTGTTAAAAAAATAGAGGTTTTTACTACTCGTCCTGACACGATATTTGGAGTAAACTTTATAGTTTTAGCTCCAGAGCATGATCTTGTTTTTGAACTAACAACGACTGAACAAAAAAGAGAGGTAGAAGATTATGTAAATACTACAAAATTAAAGTCTGAAAGAGAAAGACAAGCTGACAAAAGTGTTAGTGGTGTATTTACTGGGTCATATGCAATACATCCTTTTACTAGAGAAAAAGTTCAAGTTTGGATAGGAGAATATGTGTTAGCAACTTACGGAACAGGAGCGGTTATGGCGGTTCCTTGTGGAGATCAAAGGGATTTGGATTTTGCAACTCATTTTGGATTAAAGATTATCAACATATTTGAAGATGTTGATGTTAGCGAAAAAGCAAATGAAGATAAAGATGTTACTATTGCAAATTCAGATTTCTTAAATGGATTAAAAGTTCCAAAGGCCATGAGTTTAGCAATTTATAAAATTGAAGAAGCGGGTTTTGGAAAGGGGAAAATAAATTATCGATTAAGAGATACAATTTTTAGCAGGCAAAGGTATTGGGGAGAGCCATTTCCTGTTTATTATAAGGAAGAAACAGCTTATGTTTTAGACAATGACAAATATGTTACTTTACCCCCGGTTAACAAGTACTTACCAACTTCAACAGGAGAGCCTCCGCTTGCAAGAGCAAAAAAAGAAGATTGGAATGTATTTGAAGGAGATAGGATGGAGACTAATATTATGCCAGGGTGGGCAGGAAGTTCTTGGTACTTTCTTAGATATATGGATCCAAATAATGATGGAGAATTTTGCGCAAAAGAAAAATCAAATTATTGGGATCAAGTAGATTTGTATATAGGTGGAGCAGAACATGCAGTTGGTCATTTGTTATACTCTCGTTTCTGGACAAAATTTTTATTTGACAGGGGTTTTATAGGATTTGATGAACCTTTCAAAAAAATGATAAATCAGGGAATGATTTTAGGAAGATCCAACTTTGTATATAGAATAAAAGACACAAATACTTTTGTAAGTTTTGATAAAAGGCAGGAGTATAAAACAACACGATTACATGTGGATATCAATTTCGTTGATAACGACATTTTGGACATTGAAGCTTTTAAAAATTGGAGAAAAGAATATACTGAAGCAGAGTTTATATTAAATGAAGACGGAAAATATATTTGTGGGTATGAAGTAGAAAAAATGTCAAAATCAAAATATAATATACAGACACCAGATGAGTTAGTTGATAAATTTGGCGCAGATACTTTACGTTTGTATGAAATGTTTTTGGGCCCCTTAGAACAATTTAAACCATGGGACACAAAAGGAATTAATGGTGTACATAATTTCCTTAGAAAATTTTGGAGGCTGGTTCATGATGAAGATAACAACTTTGTCATTTCAGAAGAAAAACCATCAACAGAAAACTACAAAACATTACACAAAACCATTAAAAAAGTAGCAGAAGAAATTGAAAGACACTCCTTTAATACAGTGGTTAGTACATTTATGATTTGTATAAATGAATTAACTGAACAAAAATGTAATTCCAGAGAAATAATTTCTGACTTTACAATTTTGCTTTCTTCATATGCTCCACATATTGCTGAAGAAATTTGGGAGAGTTTGGGGAATTTAACTTCTGTCACAACTGCAAAATTCCCAGCGTTTGACTCTAAATATTTACTAGAGGATGAGGTCAATTACCCTGTTTCGTTTAATGGTAAGATGAGATTTAAAATTACTTTGCCTGCTGACATGTCAAAGGATGAAGTAGAAGCTCAGGTGATGAAACATGAGAAAACAAATCATTATTTGGGTGGAGGGTCTCCTAAAAAAATAATAGTAGTTCCTAAACGAATTGTAAATATTGTAATGTAATGAAAACAAAAGTGAGAATAACCAAGGAGTTTAAATTGGAGATTTACACTTTATATGTAGAATGGAATACTAATCCTGCTTTTTAATATAGAATCAGTATAAATTTTAATGGGATTGAAAATTATACTAAAAATGATAGTATTCATAGATAGTATTTTCTATTTTTGCACCCGTAAAATTTTAAAAAATGACGAACCTATTAATTATTCTAATTGCCTTCCTGGTAATCGCAACATTAGTTCAAATCTTAAGAGTTGGAGAATTATTATCTGAAGTTAGAAATCTGGATGTAAATAAAGTCACCGAAAAAGACAATAAAACACAATCTTTCTTGATGGGGTCGGTTGGAATTCTGTTTTTAGTCTCTTGTGTCTGGCAGTATTTTTCTTGGGAACACTTAATGTTACCTGCAGCTAGTTCGGAGCATGGTGTTACTATTGATAAATTAATGGCATTTACAATGATTTTAATAATTGTTGTATTTTTTATTCTTCATATAATCTTATTTTATTTTCTTTATAAATACAGAAAAGGAGATCATAATGATGTAGCTTATTATTATCCTCATAACAATAAATTAGAATTAATTTGGACTATTGCTCCTACTATTGTTCTTACTGTAGTTATTTTATATGGATTAAGTGTGTGGGATCAAATTACCAATGCTGACACTAGTAAGTCTCAAGTTATAGAGGTTTACGGAAAACAATTTGATTGGATGGCTAGGTATCCTGGTGAAGACGAAACTTTGGGTTCTTATAATTATAAGTTGGTTCAAGGATTAAATGCATTAGGTGTTGATATGCAAGATGAAGCTTCTTTAGACGATAAGTTGACTAGAGAATTACATTTAGTAGTGGATGAGCCAGTCTTATTAAAGTTGAGATCACAGGATATTATTCATTCTGCTTTTTTACCACATTTTAGAGTTCAAATGAATTGTGTGCCGGGTATGAGTACTCAATTTGCATTTACACCAACTAAAACAACTTCTGAAATGAAAGAACAAGAGGGGGATAGTTTCGAATATGTTTTATTATGTAATAAAATTTGTGGTGCTGCCCATTATAATATGCAAATGAAAGTTGTTGTAGAAACACAAGAGGAATATGACAATTGGTTGTCTCAAAAAAACACATTGTCGGAAAAATTAATAACCAAAAAATAATACAAGATGTCAGACCATCATAATGAAACATTTATTTCTAAGTACATTTTTAGTTTAGATCATAAAATGATTGCTAAGCAATTCCTAATCACTGGTATGTTTATGGGTGTTGTAGGAATGCTTATGTCTATTTTGTTTCGTCTTCAATTATCTAATCCAGGGGAATCGTTTGCAATTTTAGAATGGTTTTTAGGAGACAAATGGGCTCCAGGTGGGGTCTTAGATCCAAATATGTATTTAGCCTTAGTTACAATGCATGGGACTATTTTGATATTCTGGGTGCTTACCGCGGGTTTAACAGGCACATTTGCAAATTTTTTGATTCCTTTACAAATTGGAGCCAGAGATATGGCTTCAGGGTTTATAAATATGTTGTCATATTGGTTCTTTTTTGCCGCTACCGTTGTATTGTTAATCTCATTATTTGTTGAAACAGGTCCAGCCTCAGCGGGATGGACTATTTACCCACCATTATCTGCATTGCCTCAAGCTATTCCTGGTTCAGGATTAGGTCAAGATTTATGGTTAATTTCTATGACACTATTTATTGTGTCATCTTTATTAGGAGGATTAAACTATATTGTAACTATTCTTAATTTACGGACAAAAGGAATGAGTATGAGTAGACTTCCTTTAACAATGTGGGCTTTATTAATTGTAGCTATACTGGGAGTTTTGTCGTTTCCAGTTTTATTATCAGCTTCTTTATTACTTATATTTGACAGAAGTTTTGGGACATCCTTTTACTTATCAGACATTGTAATTGGAGGAGAAGCCTTGCATCATACGGGTGGATCCCCTATATTATTTGAACACCTTTTTTGGTTTTTAGGGCATCCAGAGGTTTACATTATTTTGTTACCAGCGCTTGGAATAGTTTCCGAAATTATTTCAGTAAATTCTAGAAAACCAATTTTTGGTTATAAAGCAATGGTTATTTCATTAATTGCTATAGCTTTCTTATCTTTTATTGTCTGGGGACACCATATGTTTATTACTGGAATGGATCCCTTTTTAGGATCAGTATTTACCTTTACTACATTGTTAATTGCTATTCCATCTGCGGTAAAAGTATTTAATTACTTAGCCACGCTATGGAGAGCAAGTATTAGGTTTACACCCGCAATGTTATTTGCTATTGGTTTTGTATCTACTTTTATTACAGGAGGATTGACCGGATTAATTCTTGGAGATTCTGCACTTGATATTAATGTTCACGACACATACTTTGTGGTGGGCCACTTTCACATTGTAATGGGACTTTCAGCTATTTACGGAATGTTTGCTGGGGTTTATCACTGGTTCCCTAAAATGTATGGCAGAATGATGAACAAGAAACTAGGATATTTTCATTTTTGGGTAACTTTTATTTCTGCTTATGGAGTGTTTTTCCCAATGCACTTTTTAGGGTTAGCAGGATTACCAAGAAGATATTACACTAATAGCGCATTCCCTATGTTTGATGGGTTGTCAGATATTAACGAGATTATTACTTTTTTTGCAATTTTAGGAGGTGTAGTACAATTACTCTTTATTTTTAATTTCTTTTATAGCATATTTAAAGGTACAAAAGCAACTGAAAATCCCTGGAGATCTAATACACTGGAATGGACTACGCCTATTGAAAGAATTCATGGTAACTGGCCTGGAAAAATCCCATCAGTACATAGATGGGCGTACGATTACTCTAAGCCTGGATCAGATAAAGATTTTATTCCACAAACGGAACCATTAAAAGAAGGTGAAACAGAACATTAATGAATATTAAGCTAAGAAATAACACCTTCAAACAACTACTTTGGATAGGGATGGCAGGAATATCTATGTTTTTTGCCGGACTTACTTCTGCGGTTATTGTTAGATCTGCTGAACGCGGTTGGGATACATTTGTTTTGCCAGAATATTTTTGGTGCAGTACTGTTGTAATTATTTTTAGTAGTATTTTATTGGTTCTTTCAAAAAGAAAAGTTAAAAGAGGGGTTTCTCCAACTCCATATATCTTTTCTACTTTAATCCTAGGTTTATTTTTTGCCTATTTTCAATTTAAGGGGTGGGGACAATTAATTTTAGAGGGCAGATATTTTGTAGGTCCTGGTAGTAATCCTGCAAGTTCATTTTTGTATGTGTTAACATTTGCACATTTAATACATGTCTTAGGGGGTATAATTTCATTAATAGTAGTTACAATAAAATCTTCACAAAAAAAGTATACAAAAGAAGATCATTTGGGAATTGAATTAATATCTATTTATTGGCATTTTTTAGATGTATTATGGGTCTATTTATTCATTTTCTTATTATTTAGTTTAAAATAAATTTGATATAAAACTATGGAACAAACACCGCAAACAACAGAAGAGGCTTGGAAAGGAGGAGACAAACCGTTTAATGCTAGTTATGGAAAGTTAATGATGTGGTTCTTCTTAATAACAGACGCTCTTACCTTTTCAGCATTTTTAGCTGCTTATGGATTTTACCGCTTTAAATTGCCTGAAGTGTGGCCAAATCCTGAAGATGTGTTTAGTCATTTTCCATTTTTACACGGCGAACACCCCCTTCTATTTGTTGCTTTGATGACCTTTATTTTAATTATGAGTTCTGTAACAATGGTACTCGCTGTAAATTATGGGCATAAAATGCAGAAAAATAAGGTAATTCTTTGGCTTTCATTAACAATTATAGGAGGCTGCATGTTTTTGGCTTCTCAGGCTTGGGAATGGGGACACTTTATTCATGGAG
>NZWX01000040.1 GCA_002697625.1 Flavobacteriales bacterium | reverse complement strand
TGATTGGAACATAATAGAAAATAATTGTTAAATTTGGAAAAATTAAAAACTTAGAATTATGAAAAAATTGTTACTATTTTTATTTTGTGTTCCCATAGTTACCATTGCACAACAAACTTATGTTCCAGATGATAACTTTGAACAATATCTAATTGACAATGGGTATGATATTCCACCTCTAGACGACTATGTATATACCTCTCAGATTTCAAATATTACTCAAATTATCACTAATCCTACTGGTCAAGCTCACACTGGATATGGAATTAATGATTTAACTGGTATTGAAGATTTTAATTCACTAGAAATATTAGTACTTCGGCACGAACCATTATCAGGGACAGTAGATTTAAGCAATTTGTTAAATTTACAGGAAATAGGACTTGGAGGTCATCAGTATGATAGTTGGAACGTTTCTGTAGCTAATATTGTAGATAGCTGCAATTTTTCGCAATTAATTCTTGGAAACAAACCAAATTTAACTTCATTGTCTGTAGTAGGTGATATAAATAATAATAGTTCAATCTCAAATGCAAGTATAAGTATAAGTTCAGTTGATATAACTCAATGTCCAAATTTAGAGATTTTTCAAACCAATCATACACAACTAAATTCAATTTTATTTGGACAATCATATCCAAACTTACATACTATTGATATTAGTCAAAATGAATTAACGTCCTTAAATCTTGATGGAATATCACTGCCTATTCCACTAGTAATTAGTGCATTTGGTAACAATCTCTCAAGTTTTACCTATACAAACCTTTGTTGCTTAGCAGAACTGCATCTACAAGATAATGATTTTCAAAATATTGATTTAACTCTTTTAGAAGAGTTAAAATATTTAAATATTAGTAATAATCCATTAAATTCAATAGATTTATGTTTCAACATTAATTTAGAAGATTTGTATATAGAAAATACAAATATAGTAGAGCTAGACATAACTAAATGTGACCCTTCACTATGGTTAGTAGCTTCTAATAACCCTTTTTTAACCAGTATTGACTGTAGAAACAACCCAGGAACAACAGGGTTATGGTCAGCGTTTCCACAGCATATTGAAGCTGAAAACAACCCATTATTGGATTGTGTTCAAGTAAATGATGAAGGATGGGCATTTATTAATTGGTCTCCATCTGTGGGTTCTAGTTTTGCTTTTTTTGATAATAATATTTCTTTTTCAAATGATTGTAATTATAATATAACTCCTTGTAATAATTCTACTGAAGTTGAAGATTTCTCTACCAATAAAGAACTTCTTAAAGTGACAGATCTTTTAGGAAGAGAGGTTAACGAAAAACGAAATACACCGCTTTTCTACATATATGATGATGGAACAGTAGAAAAGAAAATAATAATTGAATAAAAACGAATAACAAAATGAAAAAACTACTATTGATTTTACTATGTGTGCCTTTGATTGGGTTTGGACAAGGATGGACTAAATATTATGATCTCCTACACTATAATTAAGAATTGACGATTAAAGACGTCCAAGAAACAGATCCAATTAGCATACTTATTAACATTAGCGAAAATGACGTATATTTTAAAAACTGTTAAACAGAGTGTTAAACTAAAACAAGAAACCCCTACAATCTCTAGATTATAAGGGTTTGTTTCTTGCGGTCTGGACGGGACTCGAACCCGCGACCCCATGCGTGACAGGCATGTATTCTAACCAGCTGAACTACCAGACCTTTAAAAAGTGATGCAAATCTAATAGATTTTTTTTATCCTCAAAACATTTTTTGCCTTTTAAGTAAATAGGAAATTAATATTTGATCTATACCCTTATTTACATCTACTTCCACTAAATCAATTTTATGTTGCAAACATCTTATTTTCAACTCTTTTAAAAAATTTTCCGACTTAGATTTATACTCTTTTTTTATCTCTATAGGGTTTAAATTTATCTCTTCTTTTGTCTCTATATCGATAAATTTATGAGGGGAATTTGGAAAATCTAATTCATGTTCTGTTTTATTTTCAGACAAATGAAATAGAATGACTTCATGTTTTTGGAATTTTAAATGTTGAAGTGCTAAAAATATTTCTGATAAATCTTCAACTCCATCCAACATATCTGTAAACAACAATACTAACGATCTTTTATGTAATCTGCTAGCAATTTTATGAATAGACTCTATTGAAGAGGTTGTTTTAAATTCTGGTGTAGAATTTAACACTTCAATCATCTTCTTTTTCAAAAAAACATGATGCTTATTTGTACCCTTATTTTGTGAGTGAAAATATAAATCATCTGAGAAAAGTGATAATCCGACAGAGTCTCTTTGTTTTTTGAAAAGATTAATAAGAGCAGCTGNAGAATAAATTGAATAGAGTATCTTATTAGGNCTTGATAATGTTGGNNTNNTNATTTGAGGGTAAAACATAGAAGAAGAGGTGTCAATTATTATNTGACACCTCAAGTTAGTNTCTTCCTCATATTTTTTTACAAAAAGNTTATCAGTTCTTCCAAAAAGNTTCCAATCTACATGCTTTGTNGATTCCCCTTTNTTATATAANCTGTGNTCTGCAAACTCTACCGAAAAACCATGATANGGACTTTTATGTTTNCCNGTAATAAATCCCTCCACTAAATTTTTTGNAAAAAACTCTAGAGATTCTAAAGANAATATGTTATCTAAATTTTGCAAAAAANTATATTACATATAAGTCTCCAACTTCTCTAAAATCTGAGATTTAGGAACTGCACCTACTAATTTATCTACTACNTCTCCATTTTTAAAGATTAATAATGTAGGAATATTTCTTACACCATAATTTGCAGAGGCTTCAGAGTTTTCATCAACATTNACCTTTCCAATAACTGCTTTTCCCTCNAGTTCTGTATGTAATTCATCTACAATTGGNGCAATCATTCTACAAGGNCCNCACCAAGTAGCCCAAAAGTCTACTAAAACTNCTTTATCCGAATCCAATACTACATCTTTAAAATTTCCGTCTGTAATTTCTACTGCCATTTTATTNTTTTTTTAATTATTAATATTCACACTACAAAATTATAATTTCTTTTAAGATTCTATAGTTACTTTTAAATCATTTATTTTATTTAATGAATCTATAAAGTTTTTGNTTAAATCTACCTTAGNAGTTCTTGATAAAAGATCAACTNCATATCTATCTTTATAGTTCATTAGTTTTATTTTTAAAANATGTTCTCCTTTATTTTCATTNACAGCAGTCAACAAATCNNNAATCATTTTTTTATTTACTNTNTCATATGGAAGTTCAATTACCATATTCCTAGTTTCAGAATCTANCANNTGTTCTAACATTTCTATCTTTCNAACTTTAAATTCTAATTGGTCGGTATCTCCCCATCTTCTANCTTGTACNCTACCTTTTATAAATAANACCCATCCTTCTGTAANGAAATTTTTAAAGTCAGTGTAGTCNGTACCAAATAAAAACAATTTAAAACTATCNGTNTAGTCTTCNAGANANAATACTCCATATTTCTTTCCAGTACTACTNNCTCTGTGTTCTACNTCTGTAACTACTGCTGCAAATCGTAAATCTCTTCCTTTCACTTCTTCCATATTTTTAAGAACATCAAAAGAAGAATTTACAAAATTATCTATCTCCAATCTATAATCNTCTANAGGATGNCCNGAAATGTATACNCCAACCACTTCCTTTTCTTTNGAAAGAAGTTCCATTGTACNCCATTTNTCNANCTNAGGAGGNNNAGGTGATTGNATANTAGANTCTCCTANTTCACCAAANATATCAATTTGCGTGGAATCNTTCTCAGNCTGTAACTTNTTACCAAACTTCATCATTTTCTCCANATAACTNACTCCATCTTCCGANTAAAAAAGTTGAGANCGGTAAANNTCGAAAGANTCAAATCCNCCTGATAACGAAACACTTTCTAAAGTTCTTTTATTTGCTGACTTTAAGTTTACTCNACTAACAAAATCTTCTAAAGAGNTNTAGTTACCGTTTTCTTTCCTCTCGTTTACAATAGCNTGTACTGCTGNTTCTCCTATTCCTTTNACAGCACCTAATCCAAATCTGATTTCTCCTTTATTATTTACAGCAAATTTGTAGAAACTCTCATTTACATCCGGACCTAAAACTTTCACCCCCATTCTTCTACACTCTTCCATATTTAGTGTTACATCCTTTATATCATTCATGTTAGATGTTAGTAAAGCAGCCATNAACTCTGCAGGATAGTGAGCCTTTAAGTAAGCNGTTTGATAAGCAATAAGAGAATAACAAGTAGAATGGGATTTGTTAAANGCNTATTCCGTAAACTTTTCCCAATCTATCCATACTTTTTCNACCTTTTCTAAATCTAGTCCATTTTCCTNACAGCCTTNCATAAATTTAGGNTTCATCTTATCTACAACTGCCTTNNTTTTTTTACCCATACCTTTTCGGAGTATGTCGGCCTCACCCTTAGTAAANTTTCCTAATTTTTGAGATAGAAGCATCACCTGCTCTTGATAGACGGTGATACCATANGTNTCNTTTAAATATTCNTCCATCTCTGGTAANTCGTATTCTACCTTACTTCTTCCGTGTTTCCTATTNACAAATTCAGGNATATANCCCATAGGTCCNGGACGATACAAGGCGTTCATTGCAATTAAATCCTCNAACTTATCTGGNTTTAACATNTTCAGNTACTTTCTCATTCCATCNGATGAGAACTGAAAAATACCNACAGTNTCNCCTCTTTGGAAAACNTCATAAGCTTTNTGGTCTTCCAAGGAGATGGTNTCAATATCAATCTNCACACCATGTAATTCCTTNATTATTTTTACACAATCTTTGATAATNGAAAGGTTTTTAAGTCCAAGAAAATCCATTTTTAGAAGTCCNGCNCTTTCCACTACACTATTNTCGAATTGAGTTACTAGCAANTCNGCNTCCTTTGANGTAGTCATAGGAATAAGATTTAACAATGGTTCTGGNGTAATAATGACNCCACANGCATGTGTACCAGTATTTCTCACTGANCCTTCTAATTTNCGTGCTAAACGAACNGTATCNCCNGANGGACCTNCNTCATCCGNTAANGAAATAAGTTGTTTTGCAGGAGNTATTTGATCTCCACTTACTTTCTTTTTAAGTTGTTTATCGTCAAAATTAAATAACTTTTTTAAAGACAACATATCTGGAACCATATTAGCAATTCTACCNGCTTCATCTAGNGNTAAATCCANNACCCTAGCTGTATCTCTAATNGAAGATTTTGCTGCCATAGTACCNTAAGTTATAATCTGAGAAACCTGATNGAATCCGTATTTGTGTACNACCCAATCTATAACCCTTCCTCTACCTTCATCATCAAAATCAATATCNATATCTGGAAGAGANACCCTNTCNGGATTTAGNAANCTCTCGAAAAGNAGGTCGTACTTTANAGGATCTACATTTGTTATTTTNGTACAATAAGCAACTACNGAACCNGCAGCAGANCCNCTACCNGGACCTACTGAAACATCCATTTTTCTGGCTTGTTCTATAAAGTCAGCAACAATTAAAAAATAACCAGGATAACCNGAATTTTCAATAGTTTTCAACTCAAAGTCAANTCGTTCTTTNANCTCATCTGTAAGTTCTGAATACCTTAATTTTGCTCCNTCATAAGTAATATGACGTAAGTAAGCGTTCTCTCCTCNTTTNCCNCCATCTTTCTCGTCTTNCGGATCTAAGAATTCATCTGGAATATCAAAAGCAGGNAGAAGTACATCTCTTNTTAAGNTGAAATATCTCNACCTTNTNTACTATTTCNGTNATATTTTCTATANACTCNGGTAAATCNNCAAANANTTCCTTCATTTCTTCTTGAGACTTGAAATAGTACTCTTCATTAGGAAGAGCAAATCGGTAACCTCTACCCCTTCCTTTAGGGGTGGATTGTACTTCTCCATCCTTTACACAGAGTAAGATATCATGGGCGTTTGCATCTGACTTATTCAGATAAAATACATTGTTTGAAGCAATTACTTTGACTCCATATTTTTGGGCAAACTTTATCAGTATTCTATTTACATGTTCTTC
The DNA here is from genome assembly GCA_002697625.1 of Flavobacteriales bacterium. Lineage (GTDB taxonomy): Bacteria > Bacteroidota > Bacteroidia > Flavobacteriales > BACL11. Next base: position 4,220 of record NZWX01000040.1, on the reverse strand, counting down.
CTCATCGAGATTATGACGTAGGAGTTCTACATAAAAATCTTCTCCAAAATTATCTTTCCACCAGACAAAAGCTTCTTCTGCTTGTTGTTCTCCTACATTTAAAATAAGGTTGGGTATTTCTCCATAAATACTACCGCTTAGTACAATTAAATCTTCTTTATACTGAAGAATTAAATCCTTATCTACCCTAGGTATGTAATAAAAACCATCTATATAACCTAAGGAACTAAGTTTGGACAAGTTATGATATCCGTTTCTGTTTTTACATAAAAACACTTGCTGAAAACCAAAATCTTTATGGTCTTTATCCTTATGGTTTTTACAAACAGATAGTTCGCACCCAATAATTGGTTTTAAGAGTTCACCTTCTGAATTTCCCTCTAATCCGAAAATAGCATTTATGAATTTAAAAGCCCCGAACATATTATGGTTATCAGTAATGGCAACTGCTGGCATTTTCATTTCCAGAGCTTTTTCTGTAAGTGAATTTATGTTAGTACTAGCCTGTAAGATAGAATACTGAGTATGTAAATGTAAATGAGAAAAAGGAGCGTCTATACTTGAAATACTAGTAGATTGATTTTCTTCCGAAGAAATCCTTTCTACTTTCAACTCATCATCCTGATTTAGTGGAGTATAGGGTTGTGTATCTAAACCTAAAAGCTCTATTGGTTTTGGATTTAGTTGTTGGTATTCCTCCAACTCAACCTCTGTAAGATTTGCTTTTTTTGCAGATATCACTTCCAAACGAATAAGTTCTAAGAAACATCTGGATGTGGCTTCTACATCTGCAGAGGCATTATGTGCTTCTGCAAAGGTTTCTCCAAAAAGTTTCTGATGCAAATCTGTAAGCGAAGGCCACTTAAATCCACCTCCTCTACGTCCTGGGATTTTACAATAATCCACAGACAGTTTCATACTATCTAAACATGGGAAGTCAGAAAGGATATTATCCATTTCTTTACGTAGGAGTTCGCAACCAACAATATTATTATCGAACTCGACATTGTGTCCAACTACAAATTGAGAGCCATGTACATCTGTTATAAATTCCTGTAACACTACTTTTAAATCTACACCTTGTTTGTGAGCACGTTCTGTAGAGATACCATGTATTTTTTCGGAATTAAAGGGAATATCATATCCTTCTGGTTTTATGATATAGTTTTTAACAGTAATTAATTCTCCTTTCTTGTTGTGCATTTGCCAGGCCAATTGTACCATTCGGGGCCAATTATTAAAATCTGTAAGCGGAGCTTTCCAATTTTGTGGAAGTCCAGTGGTTTCTGTGTCGAATATCAGATACATATATAGTATTTACCGCATTATAAAATAGAAATGTAAATTTAGAAAACAAAAAAAAGTCAGAACACTAAAATGAACTGACTTTTTAATAAGTTAATAACTTTTTATTCTTATAAAAACCCTTGTTTTTTCATCCAGTCGTTATTAAACAGCTTCCCCACATAACGAGTACCATGATCATGAAAAATTACTACCACGACATCTTTAGAAGATAACTCCCCCTTCATTTGGTTGATAGCCTCCACAGCACTTCCCGCAGAATAGCCGACCATAATACCCTCTTCTCTACTCAATCTTCTAGCCATTATAGCTCCATCCTTATCTGTCACCTTCTCAAATCTATCAATAATACTAAAATCTACATTCTCGGGTAAAATATCTTCACCTATTCCCTCTGTAATATAAGAATAAATCTCCTTCTCGTCAAACTCCCCAGTTTCATGATACTTCTTAAAGACAGAACCATAAGTATCCACTCCCCATATCTTTATCTCCGGATTCTGCTCCTTTAAATATTTTGCTGTTCCGGATATAGTACCTCCAGTACCAACTCCAACTACCAAATGAGTAATCTTACCATCTGTCTGCTCCCATATCTCTGGACCAGTACTTTCATAGTGAGCTATAGCATTAGAAGGATTATCATATTGATTTACGTACCAAGAATTAGGTATTTCTTGAGACAATCTTCTAGCAACTGAGTAATATGATCTAGGATCATCAGGTTCAACATCAGTAGGACATACTAGAACCTCAGCACCAACAGCACGTAAAATATCCATCTTTTCTTTTGATTGTTTATCTGATAATGTAAAAATACATTTGTATCCTTTTTGAATTGCAGTAATAGCTAATCCCATACCAGTATTACCAGAAGTACCTTCGATAATTGTACCTCCAGGTTTAATCTTTCCATCCTTTTCCGCGTCTTCTATCATTTTAAGAGCCATTCTGTCTTTTATAGAATGTCCAGGATTAAAAGTTTCCACTTTTGCCAAAACCAATGCATTAGAATCGTTTACCTTATTCAATCTTACTAAAGGAGTATTACCTATAGTCTCTATAATATTGTTGAAGTATTTCATATAATGTAATTAATTAAATGCGAAACTATAAAATTCTAATGAAATCGAATAGCCTTTACTACCGAGATTTTTGTAATAACAATTGTTGGTAGAATCATCATGAGTAAACAAGTAATAAGTGTACCAATATTCAACAAGAAGATAGAAGTAAGATTAAAAGAAATAGGAATAGTAGACATATAATAAGTACTCTCGTCCAAACTTATAATCTCAAACTGATATTGAACAAACAATAACATAAAAGCAATAAAATTTCCCCATAATAATCCCTTAGAAACCAAATACATAGCATTATACAAAAATATCTTTCGCACCGACCAATTACTCACTCCCATGGATTTAAGAATCCCAATAAAACTCGTTTTCTCCAATATCAAAATCAGTAACGAAGAAATAATATTTACACCAGCAACTAATAACATTAACAATATAATAACCATTACATTTACATCCTGCAATTTTAGCCAATCAAATATTTGAGGATAGAGTTGATGGATACTCTTTACGTTTTTATTATAGTAATCCTCTACCGAAACAGATAAATATTTTGTAACCCGTTCTACATCAGAAAAATCAAAAAGATGTATCTCAATTAAACTCACCTCCTTTTCGGACCACGATTTAACTTTCTGTAATTTATTAATACTTACAAAGGTCATACTCTCATCAAATTCCGACATAGAACTATTATACAATCCACATACATAAAACGGCCGTACATTTACCCTCTCATTCTTTACAGAAGGAAAATACACCCTTATCTTGTCTCCTAACTGTAAATTTAGTTTTCCAGCAATCTGTTCAGAAATCAGTATAGAGGAGTCTGAATTCACACCAACCCCTTGAGTTATTTTATCCTCTATATTCTCCCAATTATAAGTTTTCGCGACGCCTTTTAAGTTAATTCCTAAAAAGTCAGTATTTGTTTTTACCAAAGCAAAATCATATACTATAGGATGAATTTCTGACACTTCCTTATTAGTAGATACTGATTTTATAAATTTATCCGTTAGTTCTAAGGGGGATTTAGTTTTGTCATCCACACTCTGATAAGGAGCAATCTGTATATGAGAACCAAACGAAACTACTTTATTTGTAACTTCAGACTGAAAACCCTCTAAAACTGATAATGAAATGAGCATAACCGCAACAGAAAGTGCAATTGCAGAAATTGTAACACGAATGATTGGGCGAGAAAACACATTTTTGTTTTCCTTTGCACTAACTATGCGTTTTGATATAAAATATTCAACATTCATTTAATATGGCTAAAATAAAACAAATATTCATCTTATTATGTGTATTACTTTCTGTTTTCAGTTACTCTCAAATAAAAGTTGCTGCAGAACGAACTAACATCTACATTCCTCTACTAAAAAATCAAAATGTAGCAATAGTAGGAAACCAATCCACCCTTATAAAAAACATTCATTTAGTAGATATCCTGTTAAGTAAAAAAGTAAATGTCGTGAAAGTATTTTCTCCAGAACATGGATTTAGAGGAACTGCAGATGCAGGAGAAAAAATTGAAGATGGTATAGATAAAAAAACAGGACTTCCTATCATTTCTTTATATGGAAAAAATAAAAAACCAACAACAAAACAACTAGAAGAGATAGATGTAATCCTATTCGACATACAAGACGTTGGAGCTAGGTTTTATACATATATATCTACTTTACATTATATTATGGAAGCTTCTGCCGAAAATAATATAAAAGTAATAGTTTTAGACCGCCCCAATCCAAACGGACATTATATAGATGGGGCTGTAAGGGAAAAAGGATTTGAAAGTTTTGTGGGAATGCATCCTATACCTATAGTTCACGG
>NZWX01000039.1 GCA_002697625.1 Flavobacteriales bacterium | reverse complement strand
TATATTAAGTTTAGTTCTCATCTCATGTAGAGAAGAAATAACATTAGATTTAGCATCAACAAATGAAAAACTAGTAGTAGAAGGATATATTGAACCTGGATTCCCTCCATATCTAATCCTATCAAATAATCAAGGTTATTTTGACCCACTTGATTCCACAACATTCTCAAGTTTTTTTGTGTCTGAAGCAGATGTAATGGTATATAAAATGGATAAGAACGACAAAATTGATAGTTTAAATTTGAATGTTGATGAAGATATATTTCTTATTCTTGGAATACCAGTTTTTACGAATTTACAAGAAATTAATACTAACTTTTCAGAAGAAGGGTATAAATACAATTTAGAAATTTTATGGAACGATAAAACTATCACATCTTCAACAACAATTCCTAATTCAAATGGTTTTGAATCAATATTTATTAAAGACACAATATTAGAATCTGAAAAGCCATGGAGATGTGAAATTGGTACAAATCTTACTGATCCAGACACCATAGGTAATAATTATTTAATTAGAAGCAAAAGAGTTCAACACTTTATTAATAAAGATACTAATGATACAATACCAAATTTTATAAATGAACCTGACCCTTCATTTTTATTAGTTGATTGTGCTCCAGATGTACTTATAAATGGATCGTCATTTGAATCTTTTTTACCTAGGCCTAGACCTGAAGGTGGTTTTCCTGACGGACTATACAATACCTCTAGATATAAAAAATACAATATAAATGAAGATATTATTGACAGTATACTTGTTGAAGAAGATATTGTTATGGTAAAATTTTGCCAAGTTGATGAAGCTTCGATGAGGTTTTGGAGAGGGGTAGTAAGAAATTCTACTTCCGGCGGAAATCCATTCGCAGAACCAGCTAATCTTACATCTAATATAGATGGAGGTTTAGGAGTATGGACTGGTTATGGTACAAAATACTATAAAATTCCTATAATCAAAGGAATAATTATAGACGGTGAAAATGAATATCTTCCTGAAATATGGGAAATTTTTTAAGTTATTATTTAAGTAACTATTTTATATTTGTCAAAAATTTAATTAAATGAGTGAAGAAATAGAAAAAATTGAAGTACTAATTATAGGTTCAGGACCAGCCGGATATACAGCTGCTATTTATGCAGCAAGAGCAGATCTAAAACCAGTTGTCATACAAGGACTTCAACCAGGTGGACAACTAACCACTACAACGGATGTAGATAATTATCCAGGATATCCTGATGGTATTACAGGACCAGAAATGATGGAAGATTTCAAAAAACAATCTGAAAGATTTGGTACAGATACTAGATGGGGTATGGTAACAAAGGTGGATTTATCTGAAAGACCATTTAAAGTAGAAATTGATGAAAATAAAAATGTACTAGCTGAAACAATTATAATAGCAACGGGTGCATCTGCAAAATGGTTAGGAATTGAAGATGAAAAAAGATTAAATGGTTATGGTGTATCAGCATGTGCTACTTGTGACGGGTTCTTTTACAAAGGAAAAGATGTTGTAGTTGTAGGAGCGGGAGATACCGCAGCGGAAGAAGCTACCTATTTAGCAAAAATGTGTAATAAAGTTACTATGCTGGTTCGTAGAAATGAGATGAGAGCATCTAAAGCTATGCAACATCGGGTATTTAACACATCGAATTTAGAGATTCTTTATAATCATGAAACAAAAAGTATAAATGGAGAACCAGGACCTATTGGGGTAGAAAGTGTTACTGCATTTAACAACCAAACAGGGCAAGAAACAATTGTACCATGTTCCGGATTTTTTGTAGCAATTGGTCACACTCCAAATTCTCAACTGTTTCAAAATCAGTTAGAAATGGATGAAAATGGATACTTATTAATAGAAGCTGGGACATCTAAAACTGCAATACCAGGAGTATTTGCTGCAGGAGATATTGCAGATCACGTATACAGACAAGCGGTCACCTCAGCAGGTACAGGATGTATGGCCGCACTAGATGCAGAAAGATTTTTAGCAGAACAAGAGTAAAGAAAATACATAAAATTTAATTTTACTGTACTTTTTAGTGTTTTTTAGTTATTTAATTGATTATTTACACGTTTTTATTACATTTTTTGTTTTTTTTCTAGTTTTTAGAACATTAAAAACCATAATAAACAGAAATAAATACATATAAAGTTCATACTTTTTTAAACTTTTTTACACTTTTTTACACTTTTTTACACTTTTTTACACTTTTTTACACTTTTTTTACAGAAAAATACATGGATAATGTAAAAAATCCAGTAAAAACTGGATTTTTTAGTAGATACTCATAAGCCGGATTCTGTTACCAAATGGTTTCTATCATTTATCTAAAGTAAAAATTACTTTCTACCTTTATCTGCCTACCCCCTAAGTCAGCCGAGAAGACTTCAATCCTTAGTTTACATGGCATTTCAAGACATAGAGTTTACCCGATTTCACTACAGCCGAACTGTACTTGCTTTCTGTTGCACTAGTCCTCTCCTTAAGGAGGACGGATGTTATCCGCTATGTTTCCCTACCTTGTCCGGACTTTCCTCTTCTAAAAAAAAGAAGCGATAGAATCTATAACTACTCCACAAAAATACAATAATTAGATATAAGTTTTATTACTTTAGTTATAATACTATTTAATTACATTTGCCACAATGAAATTTACAATTCACAAAAAAGACTCATTTTCAAATGCACGACTAGCGGAATTTGAAACAGCGCATGGAAAAGTAGAAACTCCAATTTTTATGCCTGTAGGTACTGCTGGAACGGTAAAAGGAGTACATCAACACGAAATAGAAAAGGATACACAAGCAAAAATTATTTTAGGGAACACCTATCATTTGTACCTAAGACCTGGAATAGAAGTTATTGAGAATGCGGGGGGTCTTCATAAATTTATTGGGTGGAACAAACCTCTACTAACCGACTCTGGAGGGTATCAAGTTTATTCTTTATCTGGAGCAAGAAAAATCACAGAAAAAGGAGTAACCTTCCAATCCCATATTGATGGATCCTACCACTTTTTCACTCCTGAATATGCTATAGATATACAAAGAACAATAGGAGCAGATATCATTATGGCATTTGACGAATGCACCCCCTACCCTTGTGAGTATGAATACGCCAGACGATCCATGCAACTGACACACAGGTGGTTAAAAAGATGTTGTGACAGATTTGATTCTACAGAAGGAAAATACGGTCACTATCAAACTTTCTTCCCTATTGTACAAGGAAGTGTGTACAAAGATTTAAGATTACAATCTGCGGAGGAAATTGCGTTATTTAACCGTGCAGGAAACGCTATTGGGGGACTTTCTGTAGGAGAGCCACACGAAATAATGTATGAAATGACAGATATAGTTTGTTCTATTCTTCCAGAAGAAAAGCCTAGATATTTAATGGGAGTAGGAACTCCTTCTAACCTTTTAGAAAATATTGCACTTGGAATTGATATGTTTGATTGTGTAATGCCAACAAGAAACGCAAGAAACGGAATGATTTTTACTTCGGAAGGAACTATAAATATCAAGAACAAGAAATGGGAAAATGATTTCTCTTCTTTAGATCCTAATGGGACATCTTATGTTGACAGTATCTACACTAAAGCTTATATTCGTCATTTGTTTAAAGCTGACGAGATGCTTGGAAAACAAATTACAACCCTACACAATATCCGTTTTTATTTATGGTTAATGGAACAAGCAAGAACAAAATTAAAAGAAGGAACTTTTACAAGTTGGAAAAATAATATGGTTAAAAAATTAGATGTTAGATTATAGATGAACAAGTTGGACAGATATATAATCAAGAAATTTCTAGGAACATTTTTCTATTGTCTTATACTATTACTAATGATAGTGATTGTTATAGACATATCTGAAAAGATAGATGACTTTATGGAACATCAATTAGGAATGTATACTGTAATTGCTGATTATTATCTTCACTTTATACCATATTTTGCTAATTTATTTTCTCCTTTATTTATATTTATTTCTGTTGTGTTTTTCACTAGTAAAATGGCTAGTAATTCTGAAATAATTGCTATTTTTAATAGCGGGATGAGTTTTAAAAGATTTTTAAGACCTTTTATTATTTCATCTTTTTTTTTAGCAATCGTTTCCTTTGTTTTAGGCAATTATATAATACCCGACTCTAATAAAGCTAGAATAGATTTTGAAAATAAATATTTAAAATCGAAAAAAATAGAACTCCGTAAAAACATACATTTACAAACCTCAGAAAATCAATATATATATCTAGAAGGATATAACAGCAAAAGAAATATTGGGTATAAATTTTCAGTTGAAAATTTTGAAAATGGAAAATTAAAAAACAAGTTACGAGCCAACTACATACAATGGAATAAAGATACTAAAAACTGGAGTATCAATAAATATGAAATTCGTACTTTTCTGAAGGGTGGAGAAATACTAAAAAGAGGAAATAAAACAGATACTAATTTATTGATTTTACCAACTGATTTTGTTGTACAAACAAATCTTGCAGAAACAATGAAATTTAACGAACTCAATGAAAACATTACAATAGAAACAAATTTAAGCTCTGGTAAAGCAAAATTTTACAGAATTGAAAAACACAAAAGAATAGCTTTCCCATTTGCTATAATCATACTTAGTATTATTGCTGTTGCATTATCTAGTAAAAAAGTAAAAGGAGGAATAGGAATGAATTTAGGACTTGGATTACTTATTAGTTTTTCTTACATCCTTTTCTTTCAATTTTCGTCTACACTAGCTATAAATGGAGATTTAAAAGCCTGGATAGCAGTATGGATACCTAATTTCCTTTATATAATTTTAGGAATATTATTTTTAAGAAGAACTCAGAATAATTAATCTCTAATCAGTTTCTTATACTTTATTCTTTTTGGGGTTGCATCGCCTAATCTTTTCTTTCTATTCTCCTCATAGTCGGAGTAGCCACCTTCAAAAAAGATAACCTTACTCTCTCCTTCAAAAGCCAAGATATGTGTACAAACTCTATCTAAAAACCATCTATCATGAGAGATAATTACCGCACAACCACCAAAATTCTCTAATCCTTCTTCTAAAGAACGGAGTGTATTTACATCCAAATCATTAGTTGGTTCATCAAGTAAAAGTACATTAGCTTCTTGTCTTAAAGTCATAGCAAGGTGCAATCTATTACGCTCTCCACCAGAAAGAACACCAACTTTTTTATTCTGATCTGAACCACTAAAATTGAATTTTGCTACATATGCTCTCGAGTTCATTTGACTTCCACCCACATCAACTAGTTCTTGTCCTTCTGTTATTTGTTCCCAAATTGTTTTATCAGAATTTATATCAGAATGCTGTTGATCTACATAAGCTATTTTNACAGTNTCTCCTANNTTAAAACTTCCATTATCAGGAGATTCTTTACCCATTATCATTCGGAATAAAGTAGTNTTACCNGCCCCATTTGGNCCNATAATNCCAACAATACCTGCNGGAGGAAGTTTAAAATTTAAATCTTCATATAANANTTTNNCTCCAAANNCTTTACTNACTCCTTCTGCATCNATTACGTTATTACCTANCCTAGGACCNGGAGGNATNTANAACTCTAATTTTTCTTCTTTCTCCTTTCCTTTTTCANAAAGTAAGTTTTCATAATTACTTAATCTAGCTTTTGATTTNGAATGCCTTCCTTTTGGTGTCATTCTNACCCATTCNAACTCTCTTTCTANAGTCTTTCTCCTTTTNGAAGCTTGTTTTTCTTCTTGAGCTAATCGTTTTGACTTTTGGTCTAACCAAGNAGAATAATTTCCTTCCCAAGGAATTCCTTCNCCTCTATCTAGTTCCAAAATCCAACCTGCTACATTATCTAAGAAATATCTATCATGAGTAATNGCAATTACGGTTCCTTTATATTGTTGTAAATGTTGTTCCAACCACTGCACCGATTCGGCATCCAAATGGTTAGTNGGCTCATCTAATAATAAAATATCTGGTTCTTGTAACAATAATCTGCAAAGNGCAACTCTTCTTTTTTCCCCACCAGAAAGATTCTCGATACTTGCATCTGNAGGNGGACACCTAAGTGCATCCATTGCNATNTTTANTTTTGTTTCTAAGTCCCAAGCATTACAAGCNTCTATTTTNTCTTGNAAATTACCCTGCTTNTTCATTAGTTCTTCCATTTTATCNGCATCTTCATAATATTCTGGAAGNCCAAATAAGTCGTTTATTTTATTNTATTCTTCTANGAGTTCTACTTGTTCTTTCGCNCCTTCTTTTACAATATCCATTACTGTTTTAGTAGGNTCTAACTTAGGTTCTTGTTCNAAGTAACCAATTGNATGTTCTCCTTTAAAATGAACATCCCCTTGAAAAGATTTTTCNACTCCNGCTATAATCTTTAAAAGAGTAGATTTTCCCGAACCATTTAGACCTATAATACCAATTTTNGCACCATAGAAAAAAGANAGNTAAATNTCTTTTAATACTTGTTTATTATTGTTNTTGAAGGACTTAGAAACTCCAACCATTGAAAAAATNATCTTTTTATCGTCTGACATATTTTATTGTTTTGAGATTATAAATATAATTAATTANNTTAATAAAAAATTATTTGGANNTTTGAAATAGTCTACCCTGNNNAGCATCTCTTTCTTCCATTCTTTTTTCTACCAAATGTTTTACTTCAAAATTCTTTAATCCATATTTTGGGTAAANTAACATACGAGCAGGTGATTCGCTAAAAAATCGTTCTACAATAATCTNAGGATTAAGTAGTTCCACAAAATCGACAANCAAGTCAATGTATTCATCTAACTCCATAAAAGTAAANATCTCNGGAGTTTTCTTAAACTGAACNGCCATCATNGTATGTTTTACAATNTGNAAATGGTGTATTTTAAGTGTNTTTATAGGTAGTTGNGAGACCATNNTAGCATGATGCAACATATCTTCTTTTGTCTCTCCTGGAAGACCTAAAATTAAATGACCTCCTAAATGTAAACCTCTANCNTCCGNTCTATNAAAAGCNTCAATTGCTTCCTCATGTGTCTGACATCTNTTAATAGNTTCTAAAGTTTCATTTTTGGTTGATTCCAAACCAAACTCCANTTTTATAAAANANCCCCTTTCTGCTAATTCCTCTAAATAATCTAGNACTTCATCTTTTATACAATCNGGACGGGTAGCAATAACCAATCCAANTANNTCCTTATGAGAAAGAGCNTCCTCATACATCTTTNTTAAATCNTTTAAAGNAGCATAAGTATTAGTAAATGCCTGAAAATAGGCCAAGTATTTCTGAGNCTTATATTTTTTNGAGAAAAATTCTATTCCCTCATCAATCTGAACTTTTATAGGCTTTATAGGNTTACAATAATCAGGATTAAAAGTATTNTTATTACAATAGGTGCAACCTCCCACNCCNTTTGTTCCATCTTTATTAGGACAAGTAAAACCNGCATCAATAGAAACTTTTTGCACTCTNNCATTAAATTTCTTTCTNACAAAAGAACTGAAATCNTTATATCTTTTTTCTATCTTCATNTCTTAAAAGCAAAAATACTACATTTAAGACAACTTTTTATTAAAATTAGCGTNTTCAAAAAAGATTTTATAAATTTGAATCGAAAACTAAATTGATGAGNNACTCTAAAATATCTTCACTAGAAAAAATTGGGTATCAAAAAAAACTACCTAAAGGATCNGACATTAACGATTTTGAGGTTATATCTGTAACTCAAAAAAATGGAGACAAGATAANTCTGTATAGAAATAAAGAAAAAAANCAAGAAATAGATGATACTTCTAATTTTGANAGTAGTTGGGAAGTGTTTAATTCTCTTCTGTNGNTTTCTCTCTTCTTTTTTGCATTCCTTCACTNAATNTCTTAATNCTATCTGACACAGNAGTTTTGTACCAAAAAGGGAAAATTGCATGTACNAAGGCCTTNAAACTTAACGACAATAANAANAAACAAAACCNTAAAGCATGAGCAAAATGCTGTAGATAACTTTCTCCAACTTCCTTTGGGTGTTCAGTAAAAATATTTTTCATTTTATAAAATTTCAGATAACGAGAAGGNNTCTTTCAGNCTAACTCCTTTTTCAGTTTTTTGAACCGTACAGCACTCGTTATAGTTATCNTGTTGCAAAAATATAATGTATTCTNGTTCNGCCGCCTCATTCAAGAATTTTTCTTTTTCAGAAAGAGTNACTAATGGTTTTGTATCNTATCCCATCACATAAGGCAAAGGGATNTGTCCTGTACTTGGCAATAAATCAGCNGCAAAAACAATTNTTTTNTTCTTATACTTGATGTGAGGAATCATTTGTGATTCTGTATGACCATTTACAAATAANGCATNAAAATNATTAAANATCTCNTTCTGCTTTTCTACAAAATTTAAATGTCCGGATTCCTGAATTGGAACAATATTATCTTTTAANAAAGAAGCTNTCTCTCTGTTATTTGGNTNTGTCGCCCATGCCCAATGATCTTGATTCGACCAATATTTTGCATTNTTAAANGCCATCTCAAAAGANGTNCTATCTTTATTCCACTTTACACTACCACCACAATGATCNAAATGTAAATGAGTCANAAACACATCCGTCACATCTTCTNCAGNAAATCCATNTTTATTGAGTGAAGAATGCAAATTTACATCTCCATGTAAGTAATAATGTTTTAAAAATTTATCGTCTTGTTTATCTCCTATTCCATTGTCAATCAAAATAAGTCTATCACCATCTTCAATTAATAAAGACCTCATGGCCCATGGACATAAATTATTTTCATCTGCAGGATTAGTTCTGCTCCATAACACTTTTGGTACAACCCCAAACATAGCTCCTCCATCTAATTTAAAATAACCTGTATCTATTGTGTACAATTGCATGTTAGTAATTTTTATGACTACAAAAATAAGAAATGAATTTTAGTAGTAATTTAGTTTCAGATTTTATTTTATAAATGAAAATACATTTAATTGCAATAGGAGGTAGCGCAATGCATAACATGGCTCTTGCATTACATCATAAAGGATATGAGGTTAGTGGTTCTGATGATGCTATTTTCAGCCCTAGCAAAGAAAGATTAGACAAACATGGGTTATTACCGAAAGAAATTGGGTGGTTTCCTGAAAAGATTACTTCTGAATTAGATGCAATAATCTTAGGAATGCACGCAAGGGAAGATAATCCTGAACTTATAAAATCAAAAGACATAGGAATTCCTATCTTCTCATATCCAGAATATATTTACGAACAATCTAAAAACAAAAAGAGGGTCGTTATTGGAGGAAGTCACGGAAAAACTTCTATTACTGCAATGATTTTACATGTTCTACAGAATCTGAATGTAAATTGCGATTATATGGTTGGAGCTCAATTAGAAGGTTTTGACACTATGGTAAAACTGACACCTGATGCCTCTCTAATTATTTTGGAAGGAGATGAATATTTAAGTTCTCCTATTGACAGAAGACCAAAATTTCATTTATACCAACCTAACATTGCAGTATTGAGTGGAATTGCTTGGGACCACATCAATGTTTTTCCTACTTTTGAGATGTATGTAGAGCAATTTAGAATCTTCAAGAATATGGTTAGTGATACTCTAATCTACTGTTCTGAAGATGACGAGTTAAATAATCTTGCAACAGAAAAAACAAAATGTAAGTTGATTCCATATTCTACACCAAATCACACCATTAAAGATGGAATCAGCTGTGTAAACAATACAGAATTATTAATTTTTGGAAATCATAATCTGCAAAATATGAATGCAGCTCTTTTAGTTTGTAAAGAACTAGGCATCTCAAAAGAAGATTTTCTAAAACAGATATCTACATTTAAAGGGGCAAGTAAAAGATTAGAATTGGTTAAGAAAACCCAAGACTCTGCTATTTATAAAGACTTTGCCCACTCACCTTCAAAATTAAAAGCCACATCTTCAGCAATGAAGAAACAATTTACAAATAGAAAATTAGTAGCATGCATGGAATTATACACTTTCAGTAGTTTAAATGAGGGATTTTTAAGACAATACAAAGGATGTATGGACGAACCAGATACCGCAATTATCTACTATAGTTCAAAAGCTATTGCACATAAAAGATTAGAACTCATTACCAAAGAACAAGTCTATACTGCATTTGACAGGGAAGACTTGCTTATTTTTACTAATTCAGAAGATTTAGAAAATCATTTAAAGAACCTAAATTGGAAAAATAAAAACTTACTTATGATGAGTTCTGGAACGTTTGATGGGATAGAATTTGAAAAATTAATCACATAAAAAAACCACTCATTTCTGAGTGGTTTATAAAAAATTATTGTATGATTTATTTAAATTTAACTATATATTAATATTGTAACATGAAAAAATTATTTTGTATTAGTTTAATATTAATGTCCACTTTACTCTCTGCACAAAAAACACATCGAACAAATTATAGTGGAATATTAACCATTAAAGACAGATCTCCTTTAGCTTTTGAGATGGAACTTACTGTAAAAGGTGGAATTGTAAATGGATTGTCATTAACTGGAAAAGGTACAGCAGATGAAACAGAATCTGATATTAGTGGTATTTATAACAGAAATACTAAAACATATAAACTAAAAGAAACTCAGGTTCTTTCTACAAGATCAGAAGCAGGTTTAAATACTTTCTGTTATATAAACATGGAAGTAACAGAGAAAGGAAAATTCAAACTAAAAAGATATGAAGGAATTTTTACAGGATTATTTAGCAATGGAGATACTTGTGCGACAGGAGAAATTATATTAATAGAAAAAGAAAAATTAGAAAAAATTACTAAGAAAGCAGGAAAGAAAATTGAAAATCAACAAAAGAAAGAAAGTAAAAATGAAGTACTCAATACAAAAGTACTTAAAGAAGGAGATGATATGTATATTCAGTGGAATTCTGATAAATTAACCATTTTTATTTGGGATTCAAATACTGAAGATGGAGATAAAATTGATTTAGTAATAAACGGAAAAGAAATTCTAAATGATTTTTCTACAACAAAAAAAAGGAAGAAAATAAAATATAAACTGAAAGAAGGAAAAAACAAAATAGAAATAAAAGCTAAGAATGAAGGCAAGAACCCACCCAATACTAGTAGGATAGAGTTATCAGATAGTAAAACTAAATACCCAATAATCACTCAACTTCAGATAGGTAAATCTGCTATTATTACAATTGTTAAGTAGATCTCTTTTTATAATAAAAGAAAACTAAAAAAATTAAAAGAGTTACAGATAGAGAAAATAAAATAAGATTTCTAATAAATTTTTCCTGGTCAATTTTTTCTATAATCTCAGTATAAGTTTTATTATGATTACCTATTGACTCTCCTAAAACATTTTCCCATTTTAATTCTGTTTCTTCAAACTGATCAAAAGGAATGTTTCTTGCATAACTATTTTTTATATCAGAAATAGAATAAGAAATGCTATCTACTAAATTTCCTTTATTATCGTAGAGAATTATCTCTTCAGAAACGGATGAAATTCCAAAATCAATCTTCAAGTATGTAACTGAATCCAAATAATTTAATGTGTCATTTTTATGAAAAACTGCAAATTGTCCTTTTCCGATTACACCATTATTAATAATACAAATATTATTGTTTTTATCTACCAATTTCCAACCACTTAGGTCCACACTTTTATCTTCTAAATTATGAATCTCTATACAATCACTTACATAATCTATCTCATTGATTATTATGTTTACATCTGATTCCTTATTTGGAATAAATTCAATGTTTATTGATTCAGTCTCATTTATTAGTTTCTTTTTAAATCCAGAATATGAATATCCTATATTTGGAACTATTCTTATAGGAACATCTATTCCTTTATAAAACGAAAGTATAATTGAATCAGAAATACATATATTATTATTTATATAAACACTTCCATGTTCAGGATGAGAAATAGTTACATTAACATCATATCTTTCATTTAAATCAAATTTTTTTTTAAGTTGAGAAAACAATACATTATCTCGTTTTAAAGCAAAGAATTTCAGTTCATCTACTTCCTTTTGCCATCTGCCTATACTGCCTTGATTTCTCTGAAATTTTTTTCTGTTTTCAAAATGAAAAACCATTTCTTTTTTATATCTCTCCTCAAAATATGTTATATCACTCTGAACAGATTTTGTACTTAAAGTTGTGGATAATAAATACGAAGTTTGATTAATAAAATACTCCTTAAAGTCTGTGTTTTTTAATAAATTTCTTAAAAGGAACGTAGACCAAGTAGGATTATACCATTTAGTTTTAGTTGGTGAAGTAAAATCTTCTAACAAAGCGCTATTGTAGTTTCCCCACCCTAAGTCAGTATCATACAATATCCACCTAAATTTTCCGTCTAACGAATCAGATCTCCAGAAACGAATATTTCCTCTTGCATCTGTGTTCCCAAGATATATTTGATGTATCCAATAATTAGCGAAATTTTCTACATCCATCAAGCCTTTAACATGATTATAATGATCAATATCTCTTAAATTATTTTCATCAATATATTTAAGTAATTCATCATATTTTTCTCCTGAACCTTCTTCTACAAAATTGTAAGCCTGTAACATATCTACAGACTCTGTCGCACAATTATAATTATTATCTATATAATACTCATTTAATTTTTCTCTAATATTATATACTCCCCAATACTCGGAATTCACAAATAGATGAGAAGGTTTATTTGATTGTACATCAATACCAGATTTTGATGCAATTGTAGTAGATAAAACATCTTTAAATCTGGTTTTCAGATAATCATTTCCTGAATGGCGTAAGATAAATTGTTTATACTTTTTTTCTCCTTTTCCAAAAATATCTGCATTAAATCGTAATGTACCATAGGATTTTCTTGCAATAAACCTTAAGGATTTCTCCGGATAATATATTGTCATTCCTCCAAAAATCCTTATTCCAGCATCTTGATTAATAATCCTTTTCCCTTCATTATTAAACATCTCTACATATACCCCTCGTTCCATCTTCTTGGAATAATTAGATTTTAGCTTTACTTTTAAAATGGTATCATAATAGGCATTAGGTCCGTCAACATAAATTCCAGAAATAGAATCGTATAATGCCTTTTTAGAAATAGTTATAGCAACAACATTAAAATCTGTTTTAAAACCAATAAAATAACTTTTACTCCCTATTTTTACCAATGAATCACCTTGATACAATCCAAAAGAAATAGTTGTGTTTTTATCTATAAAAATAGAATCTCTGTATACCCTACTCCGTCTATTTAAATTATTTTGATAAGAGTACAAAACTCTAGAATCTGATGTGTCAATTTTGAGATAGAAAGGACTATCATAGAAACCTGCTTCATGAGAAAAGTGAACTTCCTGAGAAAGAGATAGAAAATTAAAACAGATAAAAAAAAATGATAAAAATATTTTATTCATTTTTTAATATCGTAAACTCAATTCTTCTATCTCTCTCATCTCCATATTTTTCTTGTCTGGAACCATATCCTACACATGTAATATTGGTCATATCTAACCCATTATTTTTCAAATAATTATAAATTCTCTCCGCTCGTAATGTTGAAATATTATCATTCAGAAAATCGTCACCAGTTCCTCTGTCTGCATGTCCTCCAATCTCAATTTTCATATTTTCTTCAGATTTTAGAATTAATAAGATATCATTTAAAACTTTCTTATCTGAAGGACTAATTATTGAACTATTTTTCTGGAAATTAACTTGATAGGAGATATTTATAATGTTAAATTCAATCCTTCTATTTTCAGCATGCTTCTCTTTTGAACACCATACGTCATCTATACATTCATTCTTTGGGATTTCTTCTCCATATCCTTTATAAGTTAATTGAGAAGTATCTACACCTTGTAAAACTAAATAATCCAGTACATTTTTAGCTCTTTTTCCTGAAAGTTGAAGATTGTATTCCTTAGTTCCTTTTGTATCTGTATGTCCTGCAACTTCAATATTCAAATAACTATTCTCCTTTAACATAGCCGCATACTCATCTAAAAAAGTAGATACTGATGGTGGTAAATCAGAAATATTTGAAGGAAATAGAACTGTTATATTTAAGGATTTTAATTCATCATTATTATTCTGAACCAAAACCAGATCATTAGATCTTTCATCTTCATAACAGGGACAAATTGCCTCCTTTATTTCTCTTGGTATTTTATATTTATCCAAAGGTTCAAAATCTCTAATTGCATTTCGTATTCTATCATATCCTCTAGTCCAATTATCAGCACAATCTTCCCAATAATGAAGAGCTGTTTCAGTTGAAAATCCGCAGAATTGTTTTAATAAGACTGCAGACACAAAACCAGATTGATGCCATCCATTCCAACAATGCAGATACACGGGACCAATTTCTTTATTCATAATTGAATTGTAACTAAACATTAAAATACTATCTAATTCAGAAGATGTATTTCCTCCTAACTGAAAATATTGGAGAGTATCAGTATTTTTTTTATGAGTAAGAAAACTAGGCGCTGTTTCAAAATTCTCTACATACAAATATACTGACTTGGAGAATCCATTTTCTAATAAATTTTGTAATCCATCCATAGGTAATGGGTTCTTATTACTCCTTTTATTTGTTCTATGATAATAATTATTCCCCCCCCCTCTATAAGCCACTCCATGTAATATTACTCTAAAGTTTCTTGTACCATACAAATCTTCAAATCCATTTCCTTGATTATCGGTAATCTTATCCTGAACACAATTAGCTTTGTATTTACTTTTATAGTGATTGTATTTCTCTAACAAAGGACTAATGCTATCCTGATAAATTGTATCTCGATATATGGTGGAGTCTTGAGAGTAAGATATGAAATAGAAAGATAATAAACAAAATGAAAGAATTTTTTTAAACATAGGATATGATATTAAATTGGATAAATACAAAATTAATATTTAAACTATTTATTATTATCAAGATTATTGACTCTTTAAATAGTTTACTAACATCTAATTCTTAATTACTTACAAATGATCTAAATAAAACAAAATATTATAAAAGTATATTTACAATTAAATTAAGAAGTTTATATACTAAATAAAAAAATATGAATTTTAAGATATCAAATTATATTGCTGAGATAATAATAATTACTATTGTTACAATAGTATTTGCATACTAATAATCAAACCCTTGTAATCTAGATTACAAGGGTTTGATAAGTGACTCTGGAGGGAGTCGAACCCCCAACCTCCTGATCCGTAGTCAGGTGCTCTATCCAGTTAAGCTACAGAGCCAAAAATGTCTGCAAAGATATTGAATGCAATATAACACCTTACAAATAAACGGAAGAAATAAAATTTTATTGAATCTCTAATTCAAGACCATATAAGGTAAGATCCTTTTTAAAGTTTAACAAATCCAAAAAAGTTCCTTGTTTTATTACACAAGATCCTTTGTAATGTGTAATAATAGCAGCTTGCTCTGCTTGTATTAGTGTATGATTACATACTAATACTAAACAATCTATAACATAATCAAAGTCATTTTCATTATCATTTAATAAAATTAAAGACTTTTGTTTTAAATCTGTCTTTTTTTTATGAGACCGGAATTCAGGTGAATAGTCCATAGTTAATTAATTAGTTATTTTTACCAAATTTAGCCTTATTTTCTTCTCCCCTAATTAATCTTTCAATATTTTTTTGATGAGTTATTAACGTTAAAAAAGGAACAAAGATTGAAAATATTTCTAATGATGAGTTAACATCTTTATCTTCTAAAATAAAAAAAACGACAACTGGGAAAGCGAGAGATGCTAAAAGAGATCCTAATGACACGTACTTACTAACAAAAAACACAATTGTAAATACCAATATAGAAGCTAACGCAGCTAATGGATTTAAACCAATTAATAATCCTAATAATGTAGCAATACCCTTACCTCCTCTAAATCCAGTGTAAATTGGAAATAGATGACCAACTACAGCGGTAATACCAAAAGCCAACTGTATCTCGAATTGAGCAGAGCTAACAGTATCAGTAAATGGATTGCAACCATTAGACAAAAAAATGATGTAATTGACCGAAAGCCAACCTTTAAATACATCCATAAATAAGACGGGAATACCAGCACGTGGACCTAAAACTCTAAATGTATTTGTTGCTCCAGCATTTCCGCTACCATATTCTCTTACATCCTTATTATAAAATCTTTTTCCAAACCAAACTGCTGATGGAAACGAACCCGTAAGGTAAGCGAGTACTAAGAAAAATATGTATTCTGGATTTAACATTTTTAAATCTGCGAATATAACAATTAATCTATGTTTCTCATTTCCCTTTCAAACTGTTCCATTTTTTCTTCAGAACAATATACGTATCTATATGGAGATTTACCCTTTCCTTCATCTGCTCTCCTTTTTTTCGCCTTCATTTCTATTAGAATATTATTATAATCATCATTTGTTGAATAAGAGAACATAACATTGTTTTTATATTCAAAGAAATACACATCTCCATACTCTGTTTTTAATAAAACATTTAACACATCATTCCCATTCTTTTTACTTAATCTTACCCAACCATCCATTACAGAATTTAATTGTCTATCATAAATATTTCCAACCCCTAGTTTTCCTTTATTAATATAAGCCTGATGTTTGTCACTCCAAACTAAAGTTATGTCAGTAAAACATAGTGTCTTATTCAATTCCTTTGGAAAATCTTTAAACTCATCCAAAGCTTCTATATCAATTATTAATTCTTCAGATCTAGATTTCCCAACTATTCTAGAGAGAGTTCTACTATAAAACTCTCCAAAAATAAAATCGGTAACACCATAGGATTCATAGATGTTTTCTGCCATTAACGAAAGTGCATTTTTATTAAACATAAAATCTAACATCAAAAACATTTGCAATTCTGTTTTATTATTTTTAGCATCTCTATCCGCAAATCCTATACTCTTAACCTTTAATTGTCCATAATCTACATTTAAATCCATAACACCCTCTCCTGAAGATTTGCAATTATTCTCATTTATTGTAAAAATATTTTGAAGAGAATCACTTCCCTGCATTATAAAAGAAGAAGTTCTTTTGTCATAACTCAGATAAGTATTTGCACTAATAATTTCCACATCTATTGGTCTTTCTTTCATACTTAAGAAAGAAGTATACATATGAGTAGAATCTAAATTCATCAGAATACCGGTCGCTAATTTATCTCCGTCCTTATTCCTTAAAACAGAATCTAATTTAAACTGAATTCTTTTAGGGTTAATTTCTGAGGAGAAACCTACCCACTCTTCCTTAATTAAATTACACTTATTAATCATCTTAAAGAATCCATTAAAAGTTAGAAGTCTATTTGAAGCAAGTAAATCTACACTGCCTTTAAATAAAAATTTAGAGCCAATTTTAAACGGATCAACATTATCTACTTCACCTTTTGCAATAGTCGAATTTTCATCATTTACTGAAATCTCACTAAAGAAAATATACTGCTCTTCACCAAGAGCATCCTTGTAGGTATAATCTCCACTAGCGGTATATTTTTTACCACCATCAATATTTACACTTGCATTAGAAAATTCATGATATTGAGTACTATTATTTGCAAGAATTCTTGCATTAGATATAGTAGGAATAAATGCATCTTTTTCCACAACAAAACCTTCATCTGATGGATAAATAGTTGCATCTGCTACTACAATCTCATTTACTCCAAATACATTTATAATATTATCCTTTAAATTGTAGGTAGATGTTTTTGCAATAAATGAAAGAGAATCTTGCATATGATGAACAGAAACAAATTTAGACCCTTTTGAACTTTCTTCCTGATCTCCAAGACTCAACATTTCATTATCCATATCCCAATGCAATTTATCTATATAACAAATGTATTGATTAGCGGGAAGTTCTACATACGAACCTTTACCATTAGAGAAAAAATCTCCTGTTCTATTTTCCAGATCTATATGAGTTTTTAAGTCATTTGATTTAAATGATATCCCTCCTAAATCAGTAAAAACAGATAAGTCAGCCGTGTCGGCAGCAAACCAATTTGCATTATAGCTAAACAAGTTCGATTCCATTTCAGATTTTTCTAAATTCATTATACCTACACCAGTTAAACCTGTTGGTTTTAATACTAGATCTCCATCAAATGTAGCTTGTTTGTTATAAAAATTAAATGCAGTTTTAAGTTTATGAATTCTGTATTTATCATTATATGGCTCATACAAACCAAATGATTCTGTATTATCTACCTGGGGAAACTCAATTCCTTGCTTAACCTCATTCAATTCAAATTCTTGAGTAAATAAAGCAGAAGAATCTGGAAAGAAATAAATCTCATTTGATTTTGTGTTAGATGTTAAATATTCAAGCTCCCCACTTCCTTTTAATCCTTCATTACTTAAATAAATTGTATTGTTATAAATTGCTTTACCTCCATATATTTTATATCCTTCAGAAGGAGTTTCCGTTTCAAAACCAAGAGAATAATCATCCATCATAGTTAATGTATCTTGGAATACTGGGAATATATCTGCAGATTCAAATTTGCCAGGAAATCTCAATCCTTTTCCTGAAAAACTCTCTAAACTATCAATTTCAAATGTATCTAAATGAAATGAGAAATTTTCTCTATTGTATATACCTCCAAAAGTAGAAGGTCTATCGTAATAGGCATAGGAATCATCAAAACTTTTAAATATAGGATATTCGGGAAAACTATCTTTTCTGAGACCAGATTTATTTGTAGGTTCGTCAATTCTTAAATTCCCTGTTACTGCCTGTATTACTGTTCTAATTCTTACAAGTTTCTCGTTCCCATAATCATCTCTTTGTACAGGCATAACAGGTACAGCAAGTTCTACTGAATCTATCTGATTTAAATCAATCTTAAAATCATCATACTTAAAGTTAAATTCTTTTCCGTACAATACGAACCTACCTCTACCTGCCGAAATTCTTCCTGAAAAATCAAAATCTCTATTCTTTTTTACACATACTTTTCCATTGTATGGTTGAATATATACTTTCTGAGAATCACTTAAAGACACTAGTTTCACCCCTTCAATATTTAAGTCTTTGGTATTAATATTTATAGCAGAGTTAATCACCATACCTTTGCCTGTAAACTTATTAATTTTAGATTGAAAACGTATAACATCATAATCTCCTCTTTGAAGTCGAGCATCAATATAATTATTTAACTTTTCCTGCACTGTAACTCTATTGGTAGCAACATTATAAAATAAAAAACCTTTATTAGCTAAATTCATTAAATAGGGTTGAATTTGTTCTAAAGGATATCCTGCAAAAGAAGCAAAAGCTGCAGAAGAAAAATTTATTTTTCCAGTTTTTTGAACAAATTTATTTACTAACATTAAGGGGTTTATTTTATCTATCCCTCTTAAAGAATGATACATCTGATCGTTATAGGAAGAAACTGACTCAAAATTTACAGAAGAAACGGATGTAACAGGAAGGGATCCTAAATAAATATTATCTTCATCGATTTGCCATTCTAATAATTCCGAATCAATTGTAAGTTGATGGTAACTGTTATAAATAGGAGCACCTGAAACACCTTTTTTATCTCTATAAAGTTTTAATTTTCTTTCTGATTGATCATAAGTAAATTGAAGTGATGGATGGTAAATAGAGTCTTCATCAAAATAAATTTTTACAGCCGTAGAAGCAGAATAAATCACACTATTTTTAATACTAAACCTGCTAGAATTAGCTACTAATATATCTTTGCCATTCTTCTTGACAATAATTTTTGCAGAAGCATCCTTTCGTCCATCCGCTATAAACTCTCGCCCTCTTAATGTATACCCTCCTTTATAATCAACATCTGGTAAAACATCTTCCATGATTATGTTCTTCTTATAAGATTTAAAAACAGGAAAATGTTCCTTTACAGAGCCGGAAACTATTTTATTTGAAAATTGACCAATTATTGGGAAATTGAATAAACTTCTATTGAAAAATTCAACCGAATCCGCTTTAAACTGAGACTCCCTTACATCAATATAATAATCAGATAAATTTGCATAAACTGAATCTGAAGACCAAGATCTTTCTTTCCAATCTACCCTTCCTTTACTACCTTGAAAAGTATTGCTTTGAATCCAATAGTTTCCGGTTGTATTATATATCTGAAATGCACCATTTCTATTACTACAATTTAAATCTAACAATGAATGAAACTCTATATAAGGAGTTCCCATATCATCTTTAAAACTAAAAGAATTCGCATCTACAGTCCATTTTATTGTTTTGCTGTTTCTTAATGTACTATTTGTTAAAAATGCAGAAGAAAACTCACAGAATTTCAATAGCTTTCTGGAACTAGAATTAAGAAGAATATTTTTAGATACAAGTAACCAATCTGAAAGTTTATTATTATGTGTCTCATCATTACTTATTTGAATCACAACTTTCAAAAAACTTCTAAAATAAGGAGATGGCTTCATCTTTGCCCCTAACATTAAATCTGATAAATCTCTTATACTTTTTTGATCAGAATTTTGAATAATTCCTTTCTTAAAAATTTTTGAAATTTGTTTAGATATCTGTTTGATTTCATCATTCTCAGACTTACCTAAATAGGTGTCTAATTCTTGTAGAAATACCTCTGTATCTTCTGAAAATGTTATTATTTTTTGAGAATAAGATTGTAAAGAAAAACAAGCAATCAGAATTAAAAAAAGATTTCTTATTAATTTGTAAAATGTAATAAATTCCATTTATTTTTATTTTTATGAGAATGAAAAGAAAGTCCTAAACTTTCAGCTTTTTCTCTAATTATTTCAACATCACTTAAAAGAAAACCACTTAAGAGAATATCAGATTTCTTATTCATTGCATCAATGTATTTATCTATATCTGACAGAATAATATTTCTATTAATATTTGCTAAAACAATATCAAATGTTCCAGTTATACTAATTACATCTCCTAACAAGAACTCAATTGATTCCACATTATTTAACTTAGCATTTTCTTTAGAATTATAATAAGACCATTCATCAATATCAATCCCTAAAGTAGTTTCAGATCCTAACATTTTAGATAAAATTGCCAATACTCCCGTACCACAACCCATATCTAAAACTGATTTTCCTTTAAAATTCAAGGAAAACATCTCGTTCATCATTAAAAAAGTAGTTTCATGATGCCCTGTACCGAAAGACATTTTAGGAGTAATAATAATCTCATACTCACAATCTACTTTTTTATGAAATTGAGCTCTGATAATACATTGTTCATT
>NZWX01000038.1 GCA_002697625.1 Flavobacteriales bacterium | reverse complement strand
AATACTATCTCCAAATCCAATAGGAGTATAACTACCATCAAACCACTCGTACGAATATGCAGGGGTACCACCAGATGTAGAAGCATTAGCAGAACCACTTAATTCACCATAACAATTCATTAATTTGGTAGTAGATGTTAGTTGAAGAGGAAAGTTAGGTTGAGATATATAGATAGTATCCTTATTCAAACAATTATCATTGTCAAGTACAGACATTATATAAAATCCCGGTGACAAATTTGTAAACACGCTATCGTATGGTGATGGGTTAGTGTTCAGAACTCCGTTAATATAATATTGATATGGAAGTGACCCTCCACTTGCATCAACAGTAATAATTCCATTAGAACCACCGTAACAATTAACATTATTTACTACATTAGAATTTATAGAAAGAGGATTGTTTACCTGACCAACATAAATTAATTCCGAAGCGGAGTATCCTAGAGGATCTGTTACCGTAACATTATATGTACCCACAGAAACATTACTAAAAACATGAAATGTTGTCATTACATTATTCGCTGACTGTACAATATTACCATTTAAATCTGACAATTCAACAAGCCAAGGAGGCGATGTTCCATTTAATGATGGAGTAACAGTAACATTCCCATTTGTGCCAGTACAGTCGGCTGAATCAGAGTCAACATCAATTGTAAAACATCCTGAAATATCAATAGTAACAGAGTCTAAATTAGTTAGAGTTGAATCAATACATGAACCTTGAATATCACAGTAATAAGTAGTACTAACTGTAGGAGTAACGGTTATTGTAGATCCGGTGCCAATTATATTCCCCAAATTATCATACCATGTAGGCACACCAGCTATAATAGGAACATAACTAATTGGATTTATAGTATATTGAGTAGTACCATTTGGAATAAACTCCCAACCTTCATTGTTTGCTGTCCAATTTAATGGGAAGTTTCTTGGTTGTGCTAGCAATGGATCGTTTACTATATCAAAATTTGTGGATGTTGCATCAACTAAACCCTGTACAGCAGCACCACCATTCCAAGTAGCACACAAGGGTTTATTTTTTATAAACATTTCAATCTTATTACTTCCCTCATACAAAACTATCTGAGAAGTGTGTAACATTTGTGTACATGAGAACATAGCGATATCACACCAAGTAACAGTAAACATTCTGTTTGGAGCAACACCTGTTGTTCCATAATAAATACTACCCACAACACCAGTGTTAATATCTTGCCATGGAGCCATAATTGCATTTTCTGGCATTTGTCCAGGATTTGGAATTGCTATATTAATTGCCCAGGGAGACCCCGTATTAGCAACAGTTGTGTCAAAAGTCATATATCCATTACCAGATACTACACATTTATCATAAGTACCACCATAAAAATCAAAATTAAATCCAAGAGGAACTACAATATCATGAAGGTCATCTGTTGCCATTGAAGATTGTATTGCACTTAAAGCATACAAATCATGAGGCTGTGGAGCACAAAAATTTGTGTCGTCAGACAATATAATTTGCGCATTTAAACTAACTAAAGTAAATACTGAAATAAATATTAAAACTATCTTTTTCATTTTTTAAGTTTATCGTTTTTTAAAAAGAAAATCCCTCAATGAGGGATTTTCTAAAATGTTTTATCTTAATAATGTTATCGAACCTTTCTTTATATAAGAATATCCATCCTCTCCTGTTGCGTTTAACACATAATAGTAAACTCCTTCTGGTAAGTGTTCTCCGTCAATTCCTCTACCATCCCATTTTTCGTTTGGAGTATCCCAAGAATAAACTAATTCACCCCATCTATTGTAAATTAATACTTCAATAGATTCCATAGCGAATTCTCCAAAACTAAAGTAATCATTTGTACCATCAGAATTAGGAGTAAAGACATTATGTATATCAGGAATACCTTGGACCTCAATAATAAATGTTGTATCGTCTATACAACCAGAATTCATGTTCTGTACTTTAATATAAACTTCATTCTCACCAATATCATCAAATAAATGATTTGGGAAAATTTGACCATTTGTTACATTCACATCCACAGTAGAATCTCCAATAGGAACTGGCCAATAAAAAGTATAATCATAAGGATCAGCTGTTAAAGTAGCGTCTTGGAATCCTACTAATACAGGAGCAATACCTGCTCCAGCATAATTAATCATATGAGTTGTAGATATGAAATCATCTGAAGGCTCAGTCAGTGTGAATGACTGAACATCCGTACATCCATTTGCATCCGTTACTGTAACAGAATATGTACCAACATATAAGCTAGTAATCTGATCTAGATTGGAGATTTGTCCATTTATCGGGCCAGACCAAGAATACATATACCCTGAAGTTCCTGGAACACCTCCATATGGATCTGCATAACACTCCCCATCATTAAGACCCTTACAACTAATGTCAAACCCACCTGGGAATAAATTATAGTCACCAGTTGAAGAACCATTTACAACTAACACATCTGGTTCAACTAAAGTTACCGACATACTCTCTGAACAGTTATTTACATCTGTAACAGTTACAGAATGAGTTCCTTCTGGCATATTACTTTCTAACTGGTTACTACCACCCGTAGTCCAAGAGTAAGTATAAGGTGGTGTTCCACCACCTAAGTTAACAATAGCAGCACCATCAGATAATCCGTTACATGAAATATGATAGGAAATAGTTCCCGAAGGATCATTTCCATAGAAAGCGTTTGGTTCAACGCCAGATATAATGGATTCTGGCTCAGTTATTGTTATATTAAAAGTTTCTGAACAAGATCTGTTATCTGTAATAGTAACGGTATAGTCTCCGGCAGTTAAATTATTTGCTGTTTGTCCACCTCCGCCAGAAGGCGACCATGAATAAATATATGGTGTCGTTCCTCCTAAAGGATTTGCAGTAACCGAACCATTATTTTGTCCGTTACATGCAACCGCAACATAATTTGTAAAGTTATTTGTAATCGCATCAGGCTCTACCATATCAAATTCAATTGTTTCTGTACAACCCATTCCATCTGTAATAGTTACTGTATATGTTCCCTCTTGTAATCCTGTAATAAACGGATCTGTAGAACCATTAGGAACAGAAACTGTTGTGTCCCACTGATAGGTATAAGAACCGGTTCCTCCACTTACATTTAATGTAATTGCACCATCTGAATCTCCATAACAAGATATTGGAGTAATGTTTTCATTTGCTAAAATCTGTGGTGCAGATGGCATATTAAATGTTACACTCGCATCACATCCAGAATAGACTTGACCAAAGTTTGCACTATCAGAATAATGAGCTACTAAATTATAATCCCCTCCTGCTAAAATAGTAGTATGAGTACCTGTATCAACAACAACACCACCTAATGTTTCCCATGTATAAGTAAATAATGGATTAAGATCATACCAGAATACATTTGCATGACCATCAGTACTATTATAACAACTAGCAGATTGTGTTACATTTGGAGCAGAAACACTTACTACAACACCAGAATCAATAGTAGCTTGCCACACTCCTCCCCATAACACAGTTCCTATACAATCATTAGCATCAGTTACATAAATATTATAATCTTCAGCACATAAGTCTAGAATTAATGAATCATTAATTAATGATACTGGATTTGTAAACGGAAAGTTTCCTAACTGATCTCCATCCCAAGAATAAGGAGCAGTACCACCTTCTACATTAACTGATATAGAACCATTACAAGCTCCAAAACATGTAGATCCTGTAACATCATATAAAGTATATTCTATCCGGTCTGGTTCCTGAACATTGGTGTAAATTGTAATACTACAGTTATTACTATCCGTAATAGTGACACCATAATTACCAGCATATAAGAAGTTAATTTGGTTTTGATTAGCCGTATAACCATTAGGACCTGTCCAATTAAAAATATATGGAGGAGCTGTTGGGTCTGTTAGTGGATTATTATTAATCGGAACTGCTCCTATTACATTATCTACATATGTTGAACCATCAAATAAGCCGAAACAACTAACATTTGTTACTGCAGTTGTAGCCTCCATTGAATTGGTTACAGAATCAATATTTCTGGTATCAGAAGCAGAACATCCTCTATCATCAAGTACTGTAACCGTATAAATGCCTGCCATTAAATCATCCGCGAGTTGTGTAGTTTGTCCTAAAACATCTGACCACACATAATTATAAGGCTCAATTCCACCGAAAGCGATAGCATAAAGCTGAGCGGAATTTGTACCTGTACAATAAGAATAAACAGTAGAGGTATCTTGAATTGCTATCGTTAACTCACTTGGCTCTGTTATCACTACAGTATCTGTAGCCATACATCCTTTATCATCTGTTACAATTACAGTATGAATACCTGGAGTTAAATTATAAGCAGTATCATTCATTTGCCCTGTTAAACTATCCCAGACAAAAGTATAAGGTCCAGTTCCACCAGTTGCAGTTCCATGAGCAATTCCATTATCATATCCATAACAATCAATCATGTCAACCCATTGAGCGTTTGCAAATAACTCATCTGGTTGAGAGATTTGGAAATAAACCGTCTTTCTGCACCCAACCTGATCTTCAATAATAATATCGTGTCCTCCAAAGCATAATCCTGTTGCTGTATCTGGCATAAAGTTCCCTATCTGTCCAACATCCCAAGAATAGGAATGAGGTAAGACACCACCAACAGAAGAAACAGTTGCAATTGCATCACAAGCATTAAAACATTGTACATCTTGTATTACTTGTACTGTATTACTTCCATCTGCAGTATTATAAGCTTGAATCTCAGGATTTAAATGTTCTATTTGTATACTATCCCTGATCGAACAACCATTAGAATCCGTAATTGTAACTCCTTGCCATTGTGGAGAAGGCCATAAGGAATTTACATCTGCCCACAATGAATCAGCAGTAGCTGTAGTCTCTCCATTATCCCATAAGTAAGTATACGGTAACTGTGACTGACCTCCAGAAGCTATAACTTTTGCAGCTCCTGTTGTATCTCCCCAACAACTTACATGAGTCAGTAAGTTTACAGTACTTGACATTTGTGTTTGAGGTTGATTAATATTAAAATTAAATACCTGAGGACAAAAGTAATCTCCATTTAAGTTGTTAGGTAACGAATCATAAATATATAAGGTATGACTTCCGAACTCTAAACTATCTACAATAACAGAACCTATATCATCAATAGATTGATATATTGTATCTATAACAGAACCATTGAGATGAGTAAGTACTGTCAGATATGGTCCGTAACCTCCAGAGAAATATGCACTGATTTGTGCTGTTTCTTCTCCAAAACAAAGGACATCTAAAACCTCCGTACTATCTATTACTAAAGGAGAAGTTGATTCTAAAACTCTTAAATATCTTTCGTATTCTGAACAACCATTTGCATCTACAATTGTAACTGTATATAAACCAGATGGAATACCACTTATAGTGGAAGTAACCCCATTTGTTACTGAATAATTAGTCCAGTTGTTACCAGAAGCATCATTCCAAATAAAGTTATAATATTCATCTCCGGAATTTAAAATTCCATCTGGATCAAAAGGAACTCCTCCAGTAGCTGAGACAGAAGAATACCCTGTACTATCACCACTACATGTGTATACTGTATCTGTACTAGAACACCCTAATTTATATAGAGTAAAGCTTAAACTACCAGCGTTATCGTTATACACACCAGGATCAATAAAACTAAATGACATAGGATTACCATCTCCCACTATAGTATAAGAATATTGATGGGAACTATTATAAACATCAAGATCAGGTCTTATAGGAGATCCATTTAAGGACCAATCGTTTGTACTAATACCAGATGCAATAATAAATGCAGCGTCTTTATGATTGGAGTTAAAGAAATCTAATCCATATGTACCATTCACTACTAATAAATAATTAACTCCAAATAATGTTGATACGGGAGTAGTATGAGTAAAAGTAGAACTAATTGTATCAAAATCCATTACAAAATTATCTATCAAGAATTGTGTATTAAGATTACCTATTCCACATGCCCATATTGAATCCGGTTCTGTAATAGTAATGGTGTCATTTTCTGAAAGACATCCTATATTGTCTTGTATATAAGTTATATAATCTCCAGCTAATAAATTGAAAGTGGTGTCTGATGAAGAAACAGAATTAATAGTTGATCCTGTCATATCTAAAACTGTATATGTATAAGGATTAAATCCATATGAAGAATCGACAGAGACACTAATTGTTCCAGCTGCGTCTCCATAACATGGCACAACATTAGTAGTGTTTGATTGGAAGTTTAAAATATATAAGTCCCACATTACATTAACTGTATCAAGAGCGATACACCCTTGACCGTCAACAACATTTACAAAATAATCGACAGGAGTTAAACCAGGATTCATATAACATGTGTCCTCATCACTAATAATTGTAGGGAAAGATACAGGGTTTGATGTCCAAGTATAATTATAATCATAAATACCTGTATCAACAACATATAAATTACATGATAATTGTCCTGTATAACTAGAACTTGGAACGGACCATGTATGAACTCCCATGCCTGGAACCCCTCCATTACTACCGGCAATGAATGGAAATAAATATGTATGTGATGATTGATACACATTTGGTGACGGTCTATGAGTATTTGTTCCATTAAAATTCCACAGCATCACCTCTGTCTGTGGAAAAGCAGTATAATCATATGCAGCATCATAGTTATTCCCAAATGCATCTGTTAGAATACCTGTTACTTCTAAGTAATATATCCCTCCAGTATTTAATGTGTCTCCAAAACCATTTGGATTATTAAAGTCAAGTATAAAAGAATTAACTAATGTTGTGTCATTGGTTATATTTCCTCCTACTGTGAATGCTGTTAGAACTGTATCTTCGCCACAATCCATCACAATGTCTGGACCTAAATCAACATACATAGAATCAGGTTGGGCAATTGTAAACTCTACAGGTGGTAAAGTATTTCCATAAGCATCTTCAATCTCTAAAGTATAGGATCCAGGACATCTATTTGTATAAGTAGCTACATGTGATGGAGCTCCATTATACTGAGATGAACCATTCGAATCTATTCTCAAAATACTATTTGTTGTAGCGTCTCGCCAAGTATATGTAAAAGGAGCTACAGAACCAGGACCTACATTTAGTGGTAACATATATAATTTACCATCACAAACCCCAAAACAACTTGCATCCTCCACTCCAACCGAATCAACTGCTAAGTTAGCTCCTGCGTTATTTGGATGTATATAAACTGTTTGTTGTTGTGTACATCCATTAGTATCAGTAACAACTAATGTAAATCCTCCATTATATTGATTAGAATATCCTAAACCTGTTACAGTAGAAGAAGATGTAGAAAATTGTATTCCTACAGAATCCAACCATTGATACGAATAAGGAGTTGTTCCCCCTGTAATAGAATCAATTATAATAGAACCATCCAAAATCCATGGCGCAGAAGTACTATCTGTGGTTAAGTAAATATTTATTGGATCTGGTTGAGTTAATATAATAGAATCGGAAGTACAAAGAGTTCCATATGAATTATCAATCACATCAACTAAATAAGAGCCAGCAAACAATCCTGTCCATACGTTAGATGTGTCATCGCTTAAGATTGGCAAACCAATCTGAGTAGTTGGGTTTAATGAATATAAAGTATATGTATATCTTTCTCCAGGCAACGTTATTATTGAACCAGTACCCCCTCCAGTTGTATCAACTGTAGCTGTTATTTCACCAGTAGAATCATAACAATCAATACTATCTGTAATAGACAACTCTGTATTACATGAAGTGAAAACTATATCAAAACATTCTGTAATAGTACAAAGACTACCATCTGTAACCTCAATACAATATGTGTCTTCACAAAGTGTACCTAATGAAGAATTATTGAATGGAGATGAAGGACCACTTATTACTGTACCGGAACCATCTGCCCAGCTAATATTATATGGGAATGATCCACCTAAAACTTCAATAGATATAAAACCATCGCAAACTCCCAGAGAAGAAATATCGTTTAATGTAAGAACATTTACACTCATAGTATTTAAATCCATAAGCTGAACATCAGTAGAAACACATCCAGTAGAATCATTTATTACCTGTAACGAATAACTCCCAGAGTCACTAACTAAAGTTGTAAAAGTTATAGAATCCAAACTAGAATTGAGTGTTTCTACAACAACACCTTCAAAACTTAATTCATAAGTGTAAGAGTAAATTCCTGAAAGGAAATCAGAAGTAGTAGCACTGAAAGCAATTGCCGCATCACAACTTACAGGTTGAATTAATGTTGAAGAACAACTATTATAATATATCTGCACTGAATTTTGTATTTGACATCCTCCTGGATCTGTTATCCAATAAGTATACATTCCTTCAGCTAATCCTGTTATAGGATTACCATTTTGCCATCCAGGTATTTGAGAAAACCCTGTTCCATCATCAAACCACATCGAATATGGAGAGGTTCCATTAGAAATATTGACAATTATTGAACCATCAGCTGCTCCAGATGTAGACACATTATTACTAGTATACGTACTAGAAAGAGCGTTTCCTATTATTGTAAACGTATCTATTGCCGTACAATTATTCTCTGAATTTGTTACAGATAAAATATAGTCTCCAGCTGTTAAAATAGGAAGCACAAGAGAATCTAAAGTTGTAGAAGTATTAATAATGGAAACTCCTGAAATGTCTAACAAATCCCAATTATTAGCAAAAGGAGAAGTAGGTGTAGAACAAGAATTAAAATATGCTGTAAGATTAGCTCCTGCTCCACCACAATAACTCATTTCACCAGTATATGTAATGTTTCCTGCAGATGTTGGATATACATAAACAGAATCTAAAGTATTAAATCCTGCTATGGGACAATTGGTATTATTAATATTTACTCTGTAAAATCCTGAAGACACATTCTGAAATGTGTATATATTTAAAACTTGTCCAAAATCTTGTTGAATAATTGAACCTGTTAGATCAGTTAAATAAAAATCAAATGGACCAACCGCAGGAGCGTCGACCGTTACAGTAATTTGACCATCACTTGTGAATATATCTGATGCATTTACAGAACTATATGTAGATGTTGGAGGACATTGTGCGTTTGATTGAAAATACGACATCCCTAAAAACAGAAATAGTACTAACTTTAAGAAAGCAGTACTTTTAAACAATTCTTTATTTATTGTTCTCATAATATATTTATATATCTTTTATTCAAATTTATAATCTTTAATTTGCAAATATAACCTTAAATCGTAAACTTCTCTTTGTTATATTTATATTTAGTAGCATCTCATTGTTAATATCCATTACTGTAAAGTAATTTTGTGGTNTAATTGATTGTTGTTTATGGTGATTTCTACAAAATACACCCCTTTACTTTTAGATCCTCTCTCAATCACCAATTCTCTCTGATGATCCAACTCATAAACATCTACTATGTTCCCTAAAATATCTAAAACATTAACNTTACCCTCTATCATCATTCTTCCAAAATCAATCGTAGTTNTATCTACAAATGGATTAGGATAAATCCTGACATCTAAATCCTTTAAATCTAATGAAGTAGAATTCTCAAATGTTATTGTATCCGAATCCGAAACACATCCATTATTATCCTCTATCTCACAATAATAACTACCTGGACTTAAAACCACATAAGTAGCTCCGCCTTGTAAAGTTACTGATGGATTAGAAAACTCTTTCCAACTATAAGTGTAACCAGGAACTCCTCCAATTACATTTGCCGTTAAAGTAGCATTATTATTTGTTATATTTACCGTTAGTAAATCTGGCTGTGTTACTTCAAAAGTATCTACTTTTGAACANNNNTCANNATCNGTNACACTTATTGTATAGGTACCCTCAGATAATCCGTTAACTGTAGTACCTAACATTCCTCCAGGATTCCATTGTAAGGTATAAGGACTAACTCCTCCTNTAATAAATCCATTGGGTGGAGCAACAGAAATAGATCCTGTACTTTGATCAAAACAATCTACATGANTAATTAATCCATTTACTGTTATCTCTAAATTCTCTNTAATCTCCACAGTATCTCTTGATGTACATCCCTCATATGGTAATCCAAAATTTAAACTATCTGCATATTGAGATTCTAAAACATAAAATCCTGCAGGTAAATTACTCACTGTATTNCCTANTCCTACAGAAAGACCTGGAGTATTCACATTCTCCCAGTTATAACTAAAGTTTNGATTAGTATTAGGATTTAGTACACTTAAACTTCCCGTACTTGTTCCATAACATAAAACATTTACTACTGTAGATAGATTCACCTGAGATATAGTCTGATTATTATATCCAACGGTTTGNACTCGCNACTCCTCCNNGANNTAANGAAGAACTACATCCGTTCGCATCTGTCAATACTACAGACCAGGTNCCGGAACATATATCTCCTAAAATACTATCTCCTATCATTGTAGAAGTTAATTGAACTCCNGTACTCGTCTCTGTAGATATTCCTATATATGGAGGTGTTCCTCCCTCTAAAGTAATATCTAATTGTCCATTACAACTTCCTTCACAACTCTCCTGTCTTAAAACAGAAACAGTAGTATATTGTAAATCATCTGGAGTAGTAATATCAAAACTATTATTTACACTGCAATTGTTCGTGTCTAAAATAGTTACAGAATAGGTTCCTGCTGATAAATCTAAAATACTATCGTTTGTAGAACTAAAACCATTTGGACCATACCACTGATAGGTAAATGGTAAATGATCTGTTCCACCACCTACAACATACAACATTCCATCATCCTCACCATAACAACTTATATGGTATCCACCATTATAACTTAAAGGATCATAAATAGTAGANATCATAGTTCCTGTTACAGTATCTATATCTCGAGTATCACTAACGAAACATCCTCTACTATCCATTACTGTAATAGTATACACTCCTGCTAATAAATTACTAGCGGTTGGAGTAGTCTGNGGTGTAACTGNATTATCATTCCACTCATACCAATAAGGTGGTGTACCTCCNTTAGCCAAAGATGTTAAACTCGCTGAATTAACACCTACACAATATGGTAATATTGTCAAAGTATCCAAAATATTAACCTCAAAAACTGGAGGTTCATGAGTCAATACCGTNTCCCAAGACAGACAACCCCTAGAATCCACAACATAAACAGTATGAATACCAGGAGTTAACATACCATTAGTATCTCCCACATAACCTGTCAAACTATCCCAATAAAAAGTATAAGGAGATGTACCACCCCACGCATAAGCGTAAGCTAATCCATCATCATAACCATAACAAGAAATACTATCTATCTCATCCGCCTCTACATATAAAGGGTCTGGTTGAGACACCAATACACTATCGAAAACTTCACATCCGTNAATATCTTGTGTAGTTAAATAATAACTACCATAAACTAGTCCACTGTTAGTAGTACTCGTGCCTATATCTATATGACCATTAGACCAAAAATAACTATAATTAGGAACTCCTCCAACTGAAGTAGCACTTACACTTCCATCACTTAAACCATAACAACTCACCTCATTATCTAATAAAATAGTAGTTTCTATCTCTGAATTTTCGGGTATATAAACACTATCCTTAACTGTACACCCCCAATCATCTGTTAAAGTAACAACATGATATCCAGAAGTCAAGTTAACCGCGTTAGAATTCATCTCTCCATTATCCCACATAATATAGTAATTCTGCATACCTCCACTATAAAATGTTTGAGCNGCTCCNTTATCTTCACCATAACATGTAACCATATTACTAACAACAACACTATCAATACTCAAAGGAGAAGAAGGCTCTCCAACGGTAATAGTATAATTTTCTATACAACCAAAAGCATCGTATAAATGTAAATCATAAGTACCTGTAGNTAAATNATANAANGTATCTCTACCAAACTTAAACTGATNCANACCANNTGTATACAAACTATCACCAGAAGGATCAAACCAATAATATCTATAAGGANCNTGACTACCNGTAGCCTGAGAAACAATCATACCNGTACTGTCTCCCTTACATGCTACTCCAAAAATCTGATTATTACCCGTTAATGGGGTCTGCATCTGTAAAACTTGCAAGGTACTAACTGTATCACAACCATTAGCATCAGTAACCTTAACAAAATAACTACCTCCTGACAAACCAGAAATACTATCTCCAAATCCAATAGGAGTATAACTACCATCAAACCACTCGTACGAATATGCAGGNGTACCACCAGANGTAGAAGCATTAGCANANCCACTTAATTCACCATAACAATTCATTAATTTGGTAGTAGATATTAGTTGAAGAGGAAAGTTAGGTTGAGATATATACATAGTATCCTTATTCAAACAATTATCATTGTCAAGTACAGACATTATATAAAATCCCGGTGACAAATTTGTAAACACGCTATCGTATGGTGATGGGTTAGTGTTCAGAACTCCGTTAATATAATATTGATATGGAAGAGCATTTAAAACTAACGCACAGTTTGAATCAATAATT
>NZWX01000037.1 GCA_002697625.1 Flavobacteriales bacterium | reverse complement strand
GTGGGGAGAACAGGATTCGAACCTGTGAAGGCTAAGCCAGCAGATTTACAGTCTGCCCTCGTTGACCGCTTGAGTATCTCCCCAACATATTAAATAAATTATTGAGCCGATAGAGGGACTCGAACCCACGACCTGCTGATTACAAATCAGCTGCTCTAGCCAACTGAGCTATATCGGCAAATTTATCTAGTCCACTACAATAAAAAAGAACTCAATACTCCCCAAAAGAGGTCTGCAAATGTATTAAAGTTTTTTTTAATACAAACAAAAAATAAAATAAATTTAAGAATTAGACCTTTAGACCTAGTAAAACAAGCTATTTACCCTTCTGTTTTAACACTTGTTTTCTTAATGCTTGAATACTTAGATCAATGGATTCTTCAAAAGTGTCACATTGTTTTTTTGCAAAATACTCACCCTTTGAGGAATGAATACGGATTTCTGCGATTTTATTCTCTGGGGATTCTGGTTTCTCAATTTTTAAAAAAACATCCGTTTTAATTACACCATCATCTAATAATGATATTTTCTCTACCTTTTTATTGACAAAATCTACTAACCCTCCGTCCGGAGTAAAGTGAATGGATTGAATTTCTATTTTCATCATTGATAATTTTTATGCTCTTGGGTGAGCTTTTTTATATATTAATTTTAATCTATCTATTGTATTATGCGTATATACTTGGGTAGCACTCAGATTAGAATGACCCAAAATCTCTTTTATAGCATTTATATCCGCTCCATTATTCAGCATATGAGTGGCAAAAGTATGTCTCAACACATGAGGACTTGTCTTTTTTAAACTAGAAACCATAGAAAGATATTTATTAACTACATTATACACACTTTTAGAAGATATCCTGTCTCCATCTAAGTTAACGAAAATAAATTCATTTATATTATATTTACTAGAATATCTTTTTAAATCATTCAATAAATCAGGAGACAGAGGGATCATTCTTTCTTTATTTCTTTTTCCTATAACTTTTATTGTGGAATTCTGAATATCAATATCTATTAATTTTAAATTTATTAATTCTGATAACCTTACGCCTGTCATGTAAAAAACTTCTAATATCAACCTATCTCTTTCTCCCTCAAATGAATCTGGAAAATTAATATCATGAAATAAGTTTTCCATTTTAGACTTTTCAATAAAAAGAGGTAATTTTTTAATGTTCTTTGGGGAAATAATTTTCTGAGTTGGATTCTCTAAAATAACATCCTCCTGCATTAAATATTTAAACACACTCTTCAAGGTTGTTATTTTTCTATTTACAGATCTAGAACTTATTCCAGAATCTAGCAAAGACGCTATCCATGACCTTATAATAGAATGATGAACCTCTTCTATGTTTTTTATATTAAATTCAGTAAAAATAAAATTAGAGAATTGGAATAAATCAGTTTTATACGCAACTAAAGTGTGTTCAGAATATCGTTTCTCAAATTGCAGGTAGTTCAGAAATTTATCTATGTGCATAAAAAAACCTTTTTACTAGTTACGAAAATACTAATAAAAAGGTTATGAATTTATCTAAATTTTGTTTTTATTCTGCTTCTCTTAATATTTTTGCAGAATAAGCAGCTTTTTGTTTTTGAATTCTCATTCTTTGAGACTTTTTTATGAACTCTTTTCTCCCTCTAATTTGTTTTAAAGTACCTGTTTTCATAAATTTCTTCTTAAACCTCTTTAAAGCTCTATCAATTACTTCTCCTTCTTTTACTGGTATAACTATCATTTTTTTGTTTTAAAATTAGTCTGCAAATATATAAAAGATTTCAAAACCACAATTTTTTATTTAATTATTTGTTTAGAGATAACAAGTTTCTGAATTTCAGAAGTGCCTTCACCAATAGTACACAACTTTGAATCCCTATAGTATCTCTCTACGGGAAAGTCTTTTGTATAACCATAACCTCCTAGCACTTGAACAGCATCAGTTGAAACCTCTACAGCGACTTCAGAAGAAAAATATTTCGCCATTGCTCCTTCAGTTGTAATTTTCTTTCCTTCATTTTTTAAATATACTGAATTATATATTAATAATTCTGACGCCTGAATTTTTGTTGCCATATCCGCTAATTTAAATGCAATCGCCTGAAATTGTGAAATTGTTTTCCCAAACTGCTCTCTTTCTTTAGAATATTGTAAAGCAGTCTGATATGCGCCTTTCGCAATCCCTAATCCTAATGCTGCTATTGAGATTCTTCCACCATCTAAAACTTTCATTGCCTGTATAAAACCATCTCCTACATTACCTAAAATATTCCTTTTATGTACTCTACAATTATCAAATATTAACTCAGCTGTTTCAGATGCTCTCATTCCTAACTTATCTTCTTTCTTGCCAGCAGAGAATCCTTCAATACCTTTCTCTATTACAAAAGTAGTCATACCATGAGAGTCTCCTTTATCGCCTGTTCTAACAATAACTACAGCTACATTTCCAGAAATAGCATGAGTAATGAAATTTTTAGCTCCATTTATAACCCAATGGTCACCATCTTTGACAGCTGTTGTAGCCATACCCCCAGCATCAGAACCTGTATTATGCTCTGTCAATCCCCAAGCTCCTATCCATTCTGCAGTAGCTAATTTGGGTAACCATCTCTTTTTTTGTTCTTCATTCCCAAATTGTAATATATGACCTGTACATAATGAATTATGTGCCGCCATTGACAACCCAATTGAAGGATCTAAAATTGATAATTCCTCAATAGCAGTAACGTATTCGGTATATGAGAAACCACTACCTCCATATTCTACAGGTACTAAAACACCCATCAACCCAAGTTCTCCTAACTTTTTAAATACTTCAACGGGGAAAGTCTGATTATCATCCCATTCTCTAACAAACGGAGTTATGTGTTGTTTCCCAAATTGCTGAACCATATCAGCAATCATTCTTTGATTGTCATTATAACTAAAATCCATACTAGTAATTTGTTAAACTAATTATATTATTTGTATATTTATCTAACTGTATTTGACCATCTAAATATGCTAAATTAACTATAAATGCAAAAGCTGCAACATTAGCTTTTGATTTTAATACTAATTCAGCGGCAGCAGATGCTGTACCACCAGTAGCAAGTAGGTCATCATGAATTAATATGTTCCATCCTTCTTGAATATCATTACAATGTATTTCAATCTCTGAGGATCCATATTCTAAATCGTATTTATATTTAATGGTTTTTCCTGGTAGCTTACCTGCCTTACGCACAGGAATAAAAGGAACTCCTAGCTTATTTGCTAATAAAAATCCAAACAGAAACCCTCTACTCTCAATACCAATAATCGCATCAAAATCAATATCTTTAAATTTATCAGAAAAAGATTGAACTATCTCATTACTCAATTT
Source organism: Flavobacteriales bacterium (assembly GCA_002697625.1). GTDB lineage: Bacteria > Bacteroidota > Bacteroidia > Flavobacteriales > BACL11. Next base: position 52,310 of record NZWX01000037.1, on the reverse strand, counting down.
ATCATCTAATAATATAGATGTAATATCTTTAAAATCAATACCTTTCTTTGGGAAATCAGGTACCGTGCGAATTACTTTGTCTAATCTCTCTCTAATCACAACTTATTTTCTATTACGTATAGCTTGAAGATATTTTCCAAGTTCTTGTTTGACCTCAGGAAATAGAATAAGAAGTCCTATCATATTAGGGAAAACTAACGCTAATATCATCGCGTCAGAAAACTTAATAACTGCATCTAATGTAGCGGCAGATCCAATAACAATGAATAGAAGGAAGAGGACCTTATAGACAAGATCAGCCTTCTTTCCTCTACCAAATAAGTATTTCCAAGATTGTAATCCATAATAAGACCAAGAAATCATAGTTGAAAAAGCAAATAATATGATAGCAATAGTTAGGACATACTTAAAACCTGGGATTGCCTTTTCAAAAGCCATAGATGTCAATTCAACACCTCCAACGCTTGTATCATTAATCAAAACCCCGGAACTTCCAACATCTCCATAATTAAATTGAGATTGTAAATCAGTTCCATCGATATTAAAGAAGATGATAACAAGTGCTGTCATAGTACAAATAACTACAGTATCTATAAACGGTTCTAATAAAGCTACAACTCCCTCAGAAGCAGAATATTTAGTTTTTACAGCAGAGTGAGCAATTGCTGCAGATCCCGCACCTGCTTCATTGGAAAATGCTGCTCTCTGAAATCCTACAATAATTACTCCGATAATTCCTCCCAATCCAGCCATTGGAGTAAATGCTCCTTCATAAATCAAAGTAAAAGCATCGTCTATATAAGAGAAATTCATAAGAATAATGATTAACGCAGCAAGTACATAGATACCCGCCATAAATGGCACAACTTTCTCGGTAATCTTAGCAATTCTCTTTATTCCACCGATAATTACAACTCCAACTAACAGAGCAAGAATAATACCAATAAAAAATCCTATAGATCCATGACTCATATCAAATCCAAAACTTTCAAACATAGATGATATTTGCTGAGTTGCCTGATTAGACTGAAACGCATTTCCTCCACCAAAAGAAGCTCCAACACACAATACAGCAAAAAGTCCTCCAAGAACCTTACCTAATGTTTTCATTCCTTTCGATTTCAATCCTTTTCTTAAATAATACATTGGACCTCCATAAACAATACCATCTTGATCTACATCTCTATACTTAACACCTAATGTACATTCTACAAACTTTGTAGACATACCAATTAGACCACATACAATCATCCAGAATGTCGCTCCCGCACCACCTAAAGCAATTGCCACAGCAACACCCGCAATATTCCCAAGACCTACAGTACCTGAAACTGCAGTTGCTAAAGCTTGAAAATGAGACACCTCTCCTTCTTCACTTTCATCTTTAATAGTTCCTTTAATATCTCCATCAACATTTAATTCTGAAACTCCTGCTGTATGATAATCAATATCATCATATTTCCCCCTTACAGTATTGATAGCAAGTTTAAATCTTTTAATTCCAGGAAATGAAAAATAAATAGTGAAAAATAACGCTCCTAAAACTAAAAGTATAATTACTATTGGTAATCTACCTGGGTTAACCTCAACTTTCTTTACACCTTCTAAACGATTTATCTTCTCTGTTATCTCTTCAATATTATCCTTATATTTAACAGTAAATATTAACTCCGCAATACGAGGCACGTCTCCATTTCTATCTACCTCACTTGCCTCAACAAATATAATATCGTTCTCTTCTGCAAAATCATGATATATATTTTGATCATCATAAGCGAGATCATGGTAAGAGAATCGAGAGTTATCACATGTAAAATCTTTTGAAAGATATTGCTTGAATACATTCTTATCATATACCAATGTATCAATCTCAACTCTTAAATCAATCATTTCACTCTTATCATATTCTATAGAGGTTAAGATGAATCCTTCCCAGGATTCTGCAATTGGCATAAACGCATCATTTATTTTCTCATCAATACCCTTATGTTCACGTACCCACTTCTTTGCAAGATAGATCTCATTTATAGCTTTCTTGAAAACGGGATCTTCATATACTTCCGGGATTAAATTACCTATTTGAGAGCATGCGTTTAGCATACGTTGAGCTTGAGCAAGATCGCTAGTATCCAATTCTAAGGAATCTTTAATAACAGATCTTCGATACCAATCCTCATAATACATCTGAAGCACCTCTTTATATTGTTGTTTTGACATGTCATTACCTAATAATGACATAAATTTAACTCTTTCTTCCTGAGTAGATTCAGATGCATTGATACCATACAAGTGCTTCAAAACATTCTCATCTGGATTCGTTTTAGACAAATCAATAAGCTCATTATCTGCTCCATCATTAAAAGAACTGATTAATTGAGCATTAATATTTAATATTCCAGCAGAAAATATAAAAAGGTAAATTATTCTAATAATCATATTATTCATTGATTTTAATTTTTTAATTGTTTATCTATTATTTCGAGACATTCTTCAAAAGAATGAGGATTATATCCCAAGTCTCTTTTCGATTTATCTAAGATGAATCCGGTATATGCAGGTCTCTCTGCAATCTGATTCAAGGTAGATGTAGATATTTTATTTAATTTATCAGTAGGATAACCATAATATCTTGCGATTCTTTCCACAATTTCAAAAATACTCATAATATCTTTACCAGATGTATGATAAACTCCGTATTTCTTCTTTTTAAAAGATAAAATACAAGCGTCCGCCAAATCTTCTGCTAAAGTAGGAGCTCTAAACTGATCATCTATAATATTTAAAGAATCACCTTTTTCTAACGCACGTTTTGCCCACAATACTATATTTCCTTTTGATAGATTCTCAGCAACACCAAACACTATAATCGTTCTCAATATAGTCCATCTGCAAGAAGATCCTAATAATATAGTTTCAGATTTTAATTTTGAAAGACCATAATAAGACAATGGATTAGGGATGTCAGTTTCAGAATATGGACCATTCTGTCCATCAAAAATAAAATCTGTAGAAATATGAATGAGATGAGCGTCTATTTTGGTTGCACAATCTGCGAGATATCTAACTGCATTTACATTAAGATCATCACACTCCTCTTTTTTATCCTCACAAACATCAACATTTGTCATAGCTGCTGTATTTATAATTACATCAGGTTTTTCGGAATAAATAATTTCTTCCACTTCAATGTTATTGGTAACATCTAGAGATAAATAGGTATACCCTTCTTTAATAGTTAATCTATTACTGCCTTTAGAACTAGCAATTAATTCTACAGATTTATCTGTTCTCAATTTGTGTATTAGTTTTTGCCCTAACAATCCATTACTTCCTGTAACTAATATTTTCATTAATAATATTTTAGTTTTAACAGACTATTAAAAATTATTTTTCTCATAATTTCTTATCTAATATTTCTCTTAACTCCTTTATTTGCTGAATAATATTTTGTTCTAAATCCATAATAGATTCTTCCATATTAAGAATTTGTTTTTCAAGTTCTAGAATAATGTCTTGTTTCTTTTTAGACTTTCGAATATCGATAATAAGCCAAGCAAAAGCCACTAATTCTATTATAATTAGCGCAATAGTTAATATTAATTGTGTTTGCTCCATCTACAAATCAAAAACGCTTTTCCTTCTATACTTAAAATGATTTCTGATCTTTAGAATGAATACCATTATTAAATAAATAAATATTGTAAAACTATTTGCAAAAGCACCATAAATAAAAAACAATCTGATAAAAGACGTTTTAATTCCTAGAGTTGACCCCCACCAAGAACTTACACCAAATATATGTTTCTCAAAAAGGATTTTAATAAATTTCATAACTATTAAACAGATGAATTCCTACTCCGCAATTTAGACATTTTTTTGAAAATATAACTTATTAAAAACTGGAATTAAATAAGAACCTATCCAATTTTTTTGTAAAAAATCTTCTTTTATAGAATCTTAAAGAATATAAATCTATATTTGAATCTAAAAAAATACTATGTTTTTTATTACCTCTAAACTACTGACCTTCCTAATAAAACCTACTTTTTGGATTTTAATACTGATATTATTTTCCTTATTCTCTAAGAAAAAAAGAAAGAGTTTTATATTAATATCGATATCTATATACTGGTTTTTTGGAAATGAATTTATAACAGATATAACTTATAGAATATGGGAAGAAGAACCAATCTCAATTTCTGAAATTAAAGATTCTTATGAATATGGAATAGTATTAGGTGGGTTTTCTGGATATGATAATGATAAAAGAAGAATTGAATTTAACGATTGTGGAGATAGATTATTTTATGGCATTAAACTTTATAATTTAGGTAAAATAAAAAAGATTGTGATAAGTGGAGGAAATGGACAATTGATAAATGATGGGCATATGGAAGCGGATTGGTCTAAAGATTTTCTAATTAATTGTGGTGTTCCTGAACAAGATATTTTAATAGAAAGTAAATCAAGAAACACTTGGGAAAACTCCTTATTTACCTCAGAATTACTAAAAGAAAATACAAATAAAAAATTATTATTAATTACTTCTGCATGGCATATGAAAAGAGCTACTTTCTGTTTTAATCAAAATAATATGGATGTAGATCAATTTTCTACAGATTACACACAATCTAATATAAATTTAAAGTTAGAACACATTCTATTACCTAACTCAATCTCCTACGAAAGATGGGAGACACTTATAAAAGAAGTAATAGGAAACTTTGTATACAAAATTAAATATTAAATACCTTTCTCGGAAAGTAAAATATCCATTTGATGTTGTAATTTCTCTGCAGATTCTCTAGCTTTTTCTGCAAAGTCAATATCAGAAGATCTATAAATTATCCCTCTAGAAGAGTTGACCAAAAGTCCACAGTCATCATTCATACCATATTTTGAAACATGTTGCAAACTACCTCCTTGAACTCCAACTCCAGGTACTAATAAGAAATGATTTGGTATTATCTTCCTAATTTTAGATAGTTGTTCTGATCTTGTAGCTCCAACCACATACATCATATTTCTATCCGTACCCCAACTTTTTGACGTTACCAACACTTGCTCGAATAACGGTTTTCCATTTTTATCCTCTATTTTCTGAAAATCTAAACCTCCTTTATTCGAAGTAAGAGCTAAAATGATTGCCCATTTATCCTTAAATTTTAAAAAAGGTGAAATTGAATCTTCTCCCATATAAGGAGCAATTGTAACGGAATCGAAATTCATATTTTCGAAAAAAGTTCGTGCATACATATTGGATGTGTTCCCAATATCTCCTCTTTTAGCATCTGCAATAGTGAAAATATCTTTTGAAATATAATCTAATGTTTTCTGTAAAGAATTCCATCCACTTACTCCCATACTCTCATAAAAAGCAATATTTGGTTTATACGCCACACATAAGTCCTTAGTTGCATCAATAATTTGTTTATTAAACTCAAATACAGGGTCATCTAATTCCAATAAATGACTTGGAATTTTGTTAATATCAGTGTCTAACCCGATACAGAGGAAGGATCTTTTTATTCTTATCTGATGTATTAACTCTTCTTTAGTCATTTTACTTTAATTTTCTGATGTAGTTCCTTCTTTTAATTTTTCTGCATTTTCTGCAATGTGTAACTCATCAATAAAATCTTGAATATCACCACTCATAGTTGACTGTAAATTATATTTAGTAAGTCCTATTCTATGTTCTGTAACCCTACCTTGCGGATAATTATAAGTACGAATTTTTGCAGACCTATCTCCAGAAGATACCATAGTTTTTCTATGTTTTGCATCTTCTTCTAATTTCCTCTGTAATTCAATTTCATAAATTCTGGAACGCAAGACCTTTAAGGCTTTATCATAATTTTTATGTTGTGATTTCTGATCTTGACATTGAGCAACAACTCCGGTAGGTATATGTGTTAAACGTACTGCAGAATAAGTTGTATTTACCGACTGACCTCCTGGTCCTGAAGAACAATAAGTATCTTTTCTAATATCAGAAGGGTTTAATTCAATATCAAACTCCTCAGCTTCAGGAAGTACAATTACAGTAGCAGCAGAGGTATGAACACGTCCTTGTGTCTCTGTTTGTGGAACTCTTTGCACCCTATGTACACCAGATTCAAACTTCAACTGACCATAAACATCTTCTCCATTTACATTTAAAATTATTTCCTTATAACCTCCCGAAGTTCCTTCTGCAACATCAACTAATTCTGTTTTCCATCCTTTAGAAGACGCAAATGCAGAATACATCCTATATAAATCTCCTGCAAAAATACTAGCTTCATCCCCTCCTGTTCCCGCTCTTATCTCCATTACAGCATTTTTAGAATCTTCTGGATCCTTAGGAATTAAAAGAATCTTTATCTCTTCATCCAGTTCTTCCTTTCTTGGAAGATGTTCCTCTAATTCCATCTTTGCCATTTCTTTCATTTCAGCATCATCTGAAATAGAGGTAATCTGTTTTGCTTCTTCAATATTATCAATTAAGTCCTTATACTCCTTATAAGCTCTTATAATGGGGGTCAAATCTTTATATTCTTTGTTTAATTGAACATAAAGTTTCATATCATTCATTGCATCTGGTGAGGAAATTAGTTGTTCTACTTCGAGAAACCTTTCGTGTATTGCCTTTAATTTATCTAACATTTTAATATTCAAATATTCCGTACTCTGAATTTATTGTTAATTTCTTACTTGAAGAAGATTCTACCCTACCAATTACTTTTGCTTCTACATTATATGATTTAGAAATAGATATAATATTCTTTGCTATTTCCTCTGGTAGATACAACTCCATTCTATGCCCCATATTAAAAACTTTATACATTTCCTTCCAATCAGTTTCTGATTCTTCTTGTATCATTTTAAACAATGGAGGTAGTGTAAACATATTGTCTTTAACAATATGTAAATCATCTACAAAATGCAGAACTTTAGTTTGAGCACCTCCACTACAATGGATCATTCCGCATATATCCGACCTATATTTATCTAATATCTCTTTTATAATTGGAGCATAAGTTCTGGTTGGAGACAACACTAATTTTCCAGCATTTAAAGAAGTTCCTTCTATTTTATCAGTTAATCTTTTCGTTCCAGAATAAATTAAATCCTCTGGAACCGAAGGATCAAAAGTTTCGGGATATTTTTCTGTTAGTATTTTTGAAAAAACATCATGTCTTGCTGAGGTAAGTCCATTACTCCCCATTCCTCCATTATACTCAGACTCGTAAGTAGATTGACCAAATGAGGTTAATCCAACAATAACATTACCTGGTCTAATATTTGCATTATCAATTACATCTTCTCTTTTCATACGAGCTACAACTGTGGAATCTACAATAATTGTACGAACCAAATCCCCAACATCAGCTGTTTCACCTCCAGTAGAAATAATATGTATTCCATATTTTTTGTATTCTGATAAAAGTTCTTCCGTACCATTAATTATAGCAGAAAGAACATCACCACTTATTAAATTTTTATTTCTTCCTATAGTTGAAGACAACATAATATTTTCAGTAGCACCTACACAAAGTAAATCATCAATATTCATTATTAAGGCATCTTGAGCTATTCCTTTCCAAACAGAAACATCTCCAGTTTCTTTCCAATACATATAAGCCAAAGATGATTTTGTTCCAGCTCCATCCGCATGCATTATCAAGCAATAATCTTCATCTCCACTTAAATAATCTGGAACTATTTTGCAAAATGCCTTAGGGAAAAGCCCCTTATCTACATTCCTTATAGCGTGGTGAACATCCTCCTTATCTGCAGAAACTCCTCTTTGATTATATCTATTTTGTTTCATATTATGATAAAAAAAAGCATCCTTATTAAGGACGCTTTTATTATTATTTATCTTTATTTATTGTTCAATCTTTAATTCTTCTGCAACGTTAGGAACGTAATCTTCAGTTAAAACTTTAAAGGTTGTTCTTCTGTTATACTGATGAGCAATTTCCTTAAAATTCTTTTTCAGTTTATTTATATACGACTCTGTCAATACATCTCCTTCCTTAAAAATTTTCTTTGTAAAGAACCCTCCTCTTTGATCGTGTTTTGAATCCTCAGATGTAAGAACATAAGGTTCAGATTCTCCTTTACCATTAGCAGTTAATCTGTCAACAGAAATTCCATTCTGAATTAAATATTGTACACAAACATCAGCTCTTTCCTGAGATAACTTATTATTCTGATTGGATGTCCCTCTAAAATCTGTGTGAGAATTTAACTCAATAGTAATATTAGGGTTTTCGTTTAATGTAACAATTAATAAATCTAAATCTAAAATAGATTGAGGCCTTAATTCAGATTTAGCAAAATCATACTCAATTCTAGGAAGAATAATCTCTTTCTTTATAGGATCAATATTTATATCCTTAATCAAATCGGTATTCACATCTATTCCTACTGTGGTTTCAGTAACTTTATTATTTAAATAACCTTCTCTAGTAACTATGATTTCATAAGTAGTAAGAGGGGTCAATTCAAAATTATATGAACCAGTATTATCTGTAGTAACCTCTAAAGCAGATTCATCATCCCCAACTAATTTCACATTAGCAGATGTAACTACTGCTCCTGTTTTAGTGTCTGTAATTACACCTTGCAATGTTAAAACCAACGGAGGTAATTCAAATTGATAAATATTATCCGAACCATTAGACTTATTTACAACTCCATCAGTTCCTGTCCAAGTTTTTCTATTAGATGCAAAATATCCTCTTTCTGATTTTCTTTCAACAATCATACCAAAATCATCTGCTGATGAATTGATTGGAGATTTTAAGTTTATAGCAGAAACATAAATTCCATTATTGTCTAGTTCAGATTTAAAAATATCAAATCCACCCATTCCCACATGTCCGTTAGACGCAAAATACAACGAACCATCATTATGTAAAAAAGGGAACATTTCATCTCCGTCTGTATTTACTGCAGGTCCTAAATTCGCTGGCTCAGACCACTGACCCCTAGCAACTTTAGTAACCATCCACAAATCTTTTCCTCCATAACCTCCGTTCATCTCTGCAGAAAAGATAACTACACTTTCATCAGGAGAAATAGTTGGATGACCAATAGTTGTATTTGAATCAATTTTTACTTCTAGTTTATTTAAAGATCCCCAGATTTTTCCCTTTAATTGAGAAATAGAAATCTCACATCCTAATGATTTTTTATTTTCTGATTGACAAGTAGTGAAAAACATTGTAGTACCGTTTTGATTTAAACATAAGGTACCTTCATGATTATCAGAATTGATAGGAGACATTTCAGCTTTTGGCTTACTCCATTTTCCTTTTTTATCTAAAGAGGAACTATAAATATCTGTAAAAAACTGACCTGTTCTTTCATCAATTTTATCGTTAGAAGAACCTTTCCTAGAGGAAACAAAATATATCTTTGTGTAATCTCTATTTCCAAATGCAGGAGAGAAATCATTATTTTTAGAATTTACTATATCCATTTTCTCGATAATATATCTAGTCGGATTTTTTAACCAATTTATAGCAAACTCACAAGATTTTATTCCTTTCTCTGCTTTTGTATCAGTAGGGACTTTTTTAGCATATTTCTTATATTGTTCTAAAGATTTTTCGTAATTACCAACCATCATAAGCATATCAGCAAAACGTAAAATAGCTATCGGATTTGAATTATTATATTTAGCCTTAACTGCTTTTTTATAAAAATTTGCAGCCTTTTTAAATTTTCCAGAGAACCTATAACATTCGGCTTGTTTAAAGAGTATTTCAGCTTTAATCGCCTTGTTTTTAGTTTTCTTATATCCCTTCTTATATAATTCAGAAGCCTCAAAATACATTTCCGCATCAAATGCTCTATCTGCTTTTTGAGTTACTCTATTCTTTTTCTGAGACAACACATCACTAGATGAGAATAAGATTAGAAATACACTTAATATTAAAAACTTATGATTAATTTTCATTATTTTTCATTTTATAATTCCTGCTAAAATAAGGAATAATTTGTAATGTTCTTAAAATTAGAATATCAGAATTATAAAAAATAGAATGTTAATATGATTAAGCCTGAACAGACACCTAAGCAGATTTTACTGTTTTCACTATTCTAGCTGCAATTTTATATGGATCTGCGTTAGAAGCAGGTCTCCTATCTTCTAGCCAACCTTTCCATCCTTTCTCAACTGTTATAATCGGTATTCTAATAGATGCTCCTCTATCAGATATTCCATAACTAAAATCATTAATAGAAGCTGTTTCGTGAAGGCCTGTTAATCTTTGATCGTTATACTCTCCATATACAGCAATATGTTCTTTTGCTACAGGACGAAAAGCTTCACAAATATTCTCATATATTTCTTGAGAACCACACTCTCTTAATGTAGAATTAGAAAAATTAGCATGCATCCCAGACCCATTCCAATCTCCTTTAATTGGTTTAGGATGGTATTCTATATAATAACCATACTCCTCTGTAAGTCTATCTAACAAATATCTCGCTACCCATAACTCATCACCTGCTTTTTTAGCTCCTTTTGCAAATAACTGAAACTCCCACTGACCACAAGCAACTTCTTGATTAATTCCTTCAAAATTAATTCCAGCCTGAATACATAAATCAGCATGTTCTTCAACAAACGGTCTTCCATGAGTGTTTTTACCTCCAACTGAACAATAATACATGCCTTGAGGACCAGGATAACCACCCATTGGAAAACCTAATGGAAGCTGCGTTTCAACATCCATAATAAAATATTCCTGTTCAAAACCAAACCAAAAATCATTATCATCATCATCAATTTGAGCTCTAGCATTAGACTCATGAGCGGTACCATCTGCATTTAAGACTTCCGTCATCACTAAAAAAGCATTTATTCGAGTAGGGTCAGGATAAATAGCAACAGGTTTTAATAAACAATCTGAAGAATTTCCTTCCGCCTGTTTTGTTGAACTACCATCAAATGCCCATACAGGACATTCCTCTAAAGTGCCTTTAAAATTCTCAACAACTTTAGTTTTACTCCTCATATTTTGAGTTGGAAAATAACCATCTAACCAGATGTATTCTAATTTTGTTTTCATATGAAATAATTTTTAGGTTTTAAATATTTGATTAAGGCAAATATAAATGAAATTGATAACGTTAATATTATATAGAAACAAAGTGGATGTAACGATTTATCAACAAATTGTTAAATATAATCTGTAAGTAAGTAAAACATAAAAACAACATAAAATAAAAGCATGAAGAAACCTTCTATTCTTGTCAATACTTTTCTTGAGAGTAGATATATAAACATACCAAGCAATAATATTGATGACATCATCCAAATATAATCATCAATAATTGAGACATCTTTTAGATGGACTGGAGTTATAATAGAAGTAATACCTAACACTGCTAATACATTAAAGATATTTGATCCAATCAAATTTCCAACTGCAAGATTAGCTTCTTTTCTGAATGCAGCAACTAAAGATGTAGCAAGTTCAGGAATTGAAGTACCTAAGGCTACTACACTAACAGAAATTACTCTTTCAGATATACTAAATAATTCTGCTGTATTTTGCACACCATTGACTAAGAACTCTGATCCGAATGCAAGTAAAAGGATTCCAACAATCATGTGGAAAACAGAAAGAATTAAAGAAGTTTTCGTAGCCTTTTCATAGTCTATCTTTGCTTCTTCTGACAATTTTTTGTTTTCATTTCTTGATTGTTTAATAAGGGTAAAACTAAAAACAATCAAAAACAATACAAAAATAACCCCTCCCCATATACCTATTCCTTTAAAAAAGAATAATGCAAATCCCAAAAAAACACAGGTGAGTAACATTACAGGATAATTTAAGAGATAAGTTTGTTTTGTTATTTTAATCTGAAAAACTAAAGCTGTTAGACCTAAAACTAAGGTGATATTTGCAATGTTTGATCCAATTATATTACCAAAAGTAATATCTGTAATGCCATCTAAAGCTGACTTTATACTTACAAATAATTCAGGAGCAGATGTAGCAAATGAAACTACCGTCATTCCCACAACCAATGTAGAGATTCTCATCCTAAGAGCAAGAGAAACTGAACTTTTTACCAGAAATTCTCCTCCAAAAAACAACATTACAAAACTTAAAAGAAAAAGAATATTGTCCATTAATTATCTGTATCTAAATCTTTTTTAATTTGGTTGGAGCTATCTTTAATTTCTCTTTTTATCTCATTTGAAGCATCCTTCACTTCTCTCATCATATTTCCTAAACCTTTAGCTATTTCAGGTATTTTATCAGCACCAAAAAGCATTACTACAAAAAGAATAACAAATATTAACTCTGAACCACCTATGAATAATAACATATTGCAAAAATAAAAAAAGCCCTCTCAATGAAAGGGCTTTTATATAAAATTTATAAAAAGATTATTTTGATTGAATCGCTTTTCTTTTGATAGTATCTAACATAATTGGTGACGCTACAAATAATGAAGAATATGTTCCGACAATAACACCAATCATAAGAGCAAACATAAATCCTTTAATAGCCTCACCTCCAAACAAAAAGATAATTAACAACACCACAAAAGTAGTTAAGGAAGTATTAATTGTTCTACTTAAAGTAGAATTTAATGATGTATTCATATATTCATGGATTTCTTTCTTTTTATAATTTTCCATATACTCTCTAACCCTATCAAATACAACCACTGTATCATTAAGAGAATAACCAATAATAGTAAGTATAGCCGCAATAAATGCTTGGTCTATCTCTAAAGAGAAAGGCATAATACCATATAATATTGAAAACACCGAAAGAACTAATAACACATCATGAAATACAGCAACTACTGCTCCTAAACTAAATTGCCATTTCTTAAATCGGAATAAAATATATAAGAAAATAACAATTAAAGAAAAGATTACTGAGGATAAGGCTGCATCTCTAATATCATCCGCAATTGTTGGGCCAACTTTTTCTTGACTTTCTACAGAATACAAATGGTTCATATTATCTAAACCTTCAAATAATTTTGCTTTCACATCATTATCTGCTTCTAAATTATTTTCATCAATTCTATACTTAGTAGTAATTTTTAGTTGTTCACCTGCCTGTCCTTTTAAGTTAAATGAGCTTACTGAAGGAGCTTGACCATTAAATACCGAAGTTAATCCATCCTTAATATCATCTTTGTTTACATCTCCCTCAAAACTCACTACATAAGTTCTACCTCCTACAAAATCAATTCCATAATTCAATCCTTTTGTAGAAAGTGAATATCCTCCAAATAAAATTAAAATAGATGAAAGAACATAAAATATTTTTCTTTTTCCAATAAAATCAATATCTAAATTCTTAAATGCTCCATGTGTTAATTTTATGGAGAATGACATAGACTTACCTTTATTCATTCTTGCAGAAATAATTAATCTTGTAATAAATATTGCACAGAATAAAGAAGTAATAATACCTATAATTAATGTAGTAGCAAATCCTTTTATAGGGCCAGTACCGAATGAGAAAAGAATAATACCTGTTAATAAAGTAGTAACGTTTGCATCAATAATAGAAGAATATGCTGATTTGTATCCATCTTCAATTGCTAATCTAATTCCCTTACCATTTGCTAATTCCTCTCTAATTCTTTCATAAATAAGAACATTTGCATCTACCGACATACCAATTGTAAGTACAATACCTGCAATACCTGGTAGTGTAAGTACAGCTCCTAATGAAGAGAGCACTCCAAAAATGAAGAATATATTTGCTAATAATGCAACATTAGAAACAATACCTGCACCATAATAATAGAAGATCATATATAATAATACTATTAGTAACGCAATCATAAATGATTTTAATCCAGAATCAATAGAATCTTGTCCTAATGAAGGACCAATAATAGCTTCTTGAGTAATATGTGCTGGAGCAGGTAACTTACCTGATTTTAACACATTAGCTAAATCTTGACCCTCATTAACAGAAAAGTTACCAGAAATTTCAGATCTCCCATTTGGAATTTCATCATTTACAGTTGGCCATGATTTTGCATATCCATCTAATACAATAGCAACACTTCTACCTTTATTTGAACCTGTAGTCGCTCTCCAAATATTCGCACCATCTGCATTCATTGCCATAGAAACTTTCACTTCACCATTATCAATTACTTGTTGTGCATCAGTTATTACACCTCCATCCATAACATATCCATTAGTTCCTTTCTTTTTAAGAGCAAGGAGCACAAAAGTTTGTTGCATATCATCTCCTGGAGCAAACGCAAATACAAATTTTAAATCAGGATTAAAATTACTCATAAAACCTTCATCATTTATATATGTATTTACTACAGAAGTATCTTTAAGAGCAGAATATCCTACTACAGGCCCTTGACCTGTAAAACCCTGTGGAATTCCACAAACTGCAAACCATGGATTTTCATTAGCATTAAATGTAGAATCATTATCAGTAGTATCTTTTACAAAACCATTCCGTGCTGCCAAATATGAATTAGCTAACTTAATATCTTCAAAAACTTCAGAGAATTCAAAAGTTTCCCAAAACTCTAACTGGGCAGAAGATTGTAATAATTTTTTTGCTCTATCCGGATCTTTAATTCCAGGAAGTTCTACAATGATTCTTCCAGGAACATTTGTTTTTTGGATGTTAGGTTGAGTTACTCCAAATCTATCAATTCTACTTCTTAATATTTCAAATGAACTTTCAATTGCATCTGTAACTTCAGTGTTTATTACCTCCATTACATCTTGATTGATCTTTCCTTGAACTTTCTCTCTTAATGTTCTTGTTCCGAAAATAGCAGATAATTCTTTTCCTTCTGGATTAAACTCGTTTGCAAATAATTCTACAAATCCTGCCTGACTGTTTTCTAGGTTCTTTTCCGCATTCTTTAAAGCCTGTCTAAAAGTAGTATCTTTACTTTTACCGGATAAAGACACTAAAACATCTTTTACTGATACTTCTAGTGTAACATTCATTCCACCCTTAAGGTCAAGACCTAGATTTATTTCTCGCTCCTTGCATTCTTGATAAGTGTACATTCCCATGTAAATATCTTTTGGAGAACCATCTTCATTTATAGAGATTGTTTTAATGTACTCCCTTTCTAAATCTTCTAAAATAATATCTTCATTGGTGGAATAGTTAGTATTAATCTTCTCAACTTCTATAACTCTTTGTGCAGAGTCGGCAATTGTAGAATCTAAAGCTTCTATATCATCACGTTGATTAACATTGATTTGGTTAATAGCATATTCTGTAGCTGCCTCATCAATATTATTAACTTTCCATGTAAAAGATAGTTGGTATATACAAACTAATGCGAAAGTAATCGCTAAATACAATATTGGTTTTCTACTTTTCATAATTCTTTTTGCTTAATTTTTTAGAACGGCAAATATAAACTTTCATATCAGAATATACAAAAACAGATACATTCATTTTTATAATCGATTTATAATCTAAAATTGTTTTCTTTGTTATTAAATATAATTCCTAAATGAAAAAGATATTTTTTGTATTAGTATTATTCTTTTTACCTAATAAGAAAGCTATTTCTCAAATTAATTTTGCTAGAGATACAAGTATAAATATTCTTGAAAATTCTGTACAATTAAAAAATGCATGGAATGGAGGTGTAAATTCTGCACAATTCTCAGAAATTGACCTAAACTTAGATGGAATAAAAGACCTAATTGTATTTGATAGATGTGGAAATAAACTATCTCCTTATATTAACGATAACGGAAATTTCGTCTTTTCTCCGCAATACAGAAACTCTTTTCCAAAGATAAAAAGTTGGATACTTTTAGAAGATTATAATTGTGATGGTAAAAATGATATATTTACCTACTCTACAGCAGGAATAGCGGTATACCTAAATAATTCTACGACTTCTCTAGAATTTATACTTATGGATTCTTTACTTACTTACCCTAGCAGTTCACCTGTTAATCCAAATATTTATGTAAGTCCTATAGATATTCCTGCTATTACGGATGTAGATTATGATGGAGATTTGGATATTTTAACTTTTGAAGTCAGTGGTGGATTTGTTCATTATTTTAAAAATATGTCAATTGAAAATCATAATAATTGTGATTATTTAGAATATAGTTTTTCTGATGGTTGTTGGGGGGATTTTTATGAAGGATTAAATACCTACACATTAAATTGCACAAACTGCCAGTGCTCTCCTATTCTAGCAAATGGAAGTAATAAAAATATAAAACATGCAGGGAGTTCACTTATGGCAATTGATGTAGATGGAGACAATGATAAAGATTTAATATTAGGAGACGTAAGTTATAACAATCTAAACCTATTAATTAATGGAGGAGATAGTCAAAATGCATTGATTGTTTCTGTTGACACCGCTTTTCCACAGAACAATACAAATACTATACCAGCAGATATTCATATTTTTCCTTCCGCATATTTTGTAGACGCTACAAATGATGGAATAAAAGATGTTATAATTACATCTAATATGCAAAACAACTCCGAAAATATTGAAAGTTGCTGGCTTTATGAGAATATAGGAAGTAATATAAATCCTGATTTAAATTTTATACAAAAAAATTTCTTACAAGGATCCGGATTAGATTTTGGAGAAAATTCTCACCCTACATTTTACGACCTTGACGGAGATGGTTTATTAGATTTATTTGTAGGGAATTATGGATATCACTTATCAAATGGAACACCTATTTCTAAAATAGCACATTATAAAAACACAGGATCTGCACAACAAGCAGAGTTTACCTTAATTACAGATGACTTTGAAGGTATCTCTACTATAAACCTAAACACAAACCTAAACACTCCGGCACTAAACCTCTATCCTAGTTTTGGGGATTTAAATGGAGATGGTGAAGAAGATTTAATTATCGGGGATTCTGACGGAAAAATTCATCTATTTATAAATAACGGAGGGAATTTTACCATAAACACTCCCAACTTAAATAATATTGATGTAGGATATTTTGCCACGCCACAAATTATTGATGTAGACAGAGATGGACTAAGAGATTTAATTATTGGGAATAAGAAAGGGACTATCTCATATTTTCAGAATATAGGAACACAAACAAATCCAGATTTTATAAATGAAATTACTAATTGGGGAGGTATAGATATTGATTCTGCTTATGTACAAGATGGATTTAGTAGTCCAAAGCTAGTTGATATAAATAGTACATATCATTTATTTGTTGGATCTTTTTCAGGAAAAACATATTTATACAATAACATTGAAGGAAACATCAATGGAACATTTACAGAATTACAAACAATAAATACTAAGGTCTGGGAAGGCGCTAAAACTTCCATTGCAGTATCAGACATAAATAATGATAGTCAGGTAGATTTGATAATTGGAAACCAATGTGGAGGACTTGCTTATTTTATAGGAGATAGTTCTGTCAATAATTCTGTTTCAGAAATTTATAATACATTTAACACTATTCCTAACCCTGCAAGACACATTATATATATAGATAATAAAAAAGAGGAAAATATATTTATATACAATTCTCAAGGTAAATTAGAGATTATATCCAAAAAAGAGGAAGTAGATATTTCTGAGTTATCTATTGGAATGTATTTTATTCAGGTAGGAACAAGAAAATCTCAATTTATAAAGCAATAAAAAAACCAGATGTTCAACTTTACTTTTTAATCTAAGTTCATTCTAATTATTCTAACAATCCATTTGTTTTCTTAACCCCCTCAGCAGATTCGTTCAACTTTTGCATTTCCGCAGTATTTAAATCTAATTCTACTATCTTCTCTACTCCATTTCTTCCTAAAATAACAGGGACTCCTATACATAAATCTGATAAACCATATTCTCCATCTAACATTACAGAACATGGGTACATTTTCTTTTGATCACATGCAATAGAATGAACCAATGAAGACACAGCTGCACCAGGAGCGTACCATGCAGAAGTTCCTAACATTCCAGTTAAAGTTGCTCCTCCAACTTTCGTAGCTTCTAATACTTGGTTTAATCTTTCTTCGGTAATAAATTTAGAGGCTTTAACTGAATTTCTAGAAGCAAGTCTTGTTAAAGGAAGCATACCTTTATCAGAATGACCACCAATAACCATTCCGTCAACATCCGAAATAGGACATTCCAAAGCTTCTGCTAATCTATATTTAAATCTTGCAGAATCTAAAGCCCCGCCCATTCCAATGATTCTATTTTTTGAAAGTCCTGTTACTTTATGTGTTAAATAAGTCATTGTATCCATAGGGTTACTCACAATGATTAAAATCACATCTCGAGAATGTTTAATTAAATTTTCTGAAACTGTTTTTACAATACCCGCATTTATTCCAATTAATTCTTCTCTTGTCATTCCTGGTTTTCTAGGAATACCAGAAGTAATAATAGCAATATCACTTCCTTTAGTTTTAAGATAATCGTTTGTACTTCCAATAATTTTTGTGTCAAATCCATTTAAAGATGCTGTTTGCATCAAATCCATTGCTTTACCTTCTGCAAAGTTTTCTTTTATATCTACTAAGACAACCTCAGAAGCAAAATTCTTTATTGCAATATATTCTGCACAACTTGCTCCAACCGCTCCTGCACCTACCACTGTTACTTTCATATATTTATTTTTATTGTTTTTTAAACTATAATTTAAGCGTCAATATTTGCATATTTGGCATTAGCCTCAATAAACGCTCTTCTTGGTGGTACTTCATCACCCATTAACATAGAAAAAACTCTATCCGCTTCTGCAGCACTATCAATTGAAACCTGTTTTAAGGTTCTTTGATCCGGATTTAAAGTAGTGTCCCAAAGTTGAATCGCATTCATCTCTCCAAGACCTTTATATCTTTGAATTCCAACATTTACATCTTTACCTCCTTTCATTTCCTCAATCAATCTATCTCTCTCCTCATCTGACCAGCAGTATCTTTGATCTTTTCCTTTTTTTAATAAATAAAGAGGAGGAGTAGCAATATAGATGAATCCTTTCTCTAATAATTCTTTCATATAGCGGAAAAAGAAAGTAAGAATAAGAGTAGCGATATGACTACCATCAATATCAGCATCCGTCATAATTACAATTTTATGATACCTTAATTTTTCTGTATTTAGAGCTCTTTCGTCCTCTTCTGTACCAACAGAAACACCAAGTGCAGTATACATGTTCTTAATTTCTTCATTTTCAAAAACCTTGTGCTGCATGGCTTTCTCTACATTTAAAATTTTACCTCTTAAAGGAAGAATTGCCTGAAAGTGTCTATCTCTACCTTGTTTTGCTGTTCCTCCTGCAGAATCTCCCTCTACTAAGAAAATCTCACATTTTTCAGGATCTCTTTCAGAACAGTCAGAAAGTTTACCAGGAAGTCCAGAGCCTGTCATTACAGACTTTCTTTGTACCATTTCTCTTGCTTTTCTAGCAGCATTTCTAGCTGTTGCAGCAAGAATTACTTTTTGTACAATCATCTGAGCTTGTTTCGGATTTTCTTCTAAATAAAATGACAACATCTCACTTACAGATTGCGATACTGCTGTAGTAACTTCTTTATTTCCTAATTTTGTTTTTGTTTGTCCTTCAAACTGAGGCTCCATAACTTTTACAGAAATCACGGCAGTTAATCCCTCCCTAAAATCATCCCCTGAAATCTCAAATTTTACTTTTTTAAGTAATCCTGAATTGTCTGCATATTTCTTAAGAGTTCTTGTAAGCCCCCTTCTGAATCCTGAAAGATGAGTACCTCCTTCATGTGTATTAATATTATTTACATAAGAATGAACGTTTTCTGTATAAGAAGAATTGTACACCATGGCAACCTCTACTGGAACACCATCTTTTTCTCCATCAAAATATATTACATCATTTAAAATAGATTCTCTTGTTCCATCCAAAAATTTTACAAATTCTTTTAATCCTCCTACAGAAAAATATTCTTCTTTAATATCATTACCCTCATCATCAGTCCTTCTTTTATCAGTAATTGAAAGATGAATGCCTTTATTTAAAAAAGCAAGCTCTCTTAATCGAGCTGATAAAATATCAAAATGATAGACTGTATCCTCAAAAATAGAACTATCCGGCTTAAAGGTCACAAATGTTCCTGTTTTATCAGTTGTTCCAATTTCTCTTACATCATACTGTGGAATACCAATTTTATATTCTTGTTCAAAAACTTTTCCATCTCTGTGAACTTCAACTCTTAAATCTTCCGAAAGGGCGTTTACACAAGAAACACCAACTCCATGAAGACCCCCAGAAACTTTATACGACCCTTTATCAAACTTACCTCCAGCATGAAGTACCGTCATCACCACTTCTAAAGCAGATTTCCCTTCTTTTTCATGTATATCAGTAGGTATCCCCCTACCATTATCTGAAACTGTAATAGAATTATCTTCATTGATAAAAACATCAATGTAAGAACAATGTCCCGCGAGAGCTTCATCAATTGAATTATCTACAACTTCATATACTAAATGATGTAATCCTTTCTGACCGATATCACCAATATACATAGCTGGTCTTTTTCTTACCGCCTCTAAACCTTCAAGTACCGTAATATTATCGGCACTATAGTTTGGATTTTTGTTTTCTGCACTCATAGTTTATGTGTAATTTATCTCTTGTTTTTAAGTGAGACAAATATACATAATAAGGACGGTAAAATAGGTAGTTCTTTATAACAAAAAGAAGATTAGTTTTTCAACAAAAGTTAATAACTTTTTCTAGAAGGAATAGGACAATCCGAACCATGCATTTAAACCAATTTCTCTATATCCCTTCCATAACTCTTGTTTTGAATTTAAAATATTATTAATTCTCAAATATGCTGCAATGGAATTTGTGTAATGATAATCGATAAAAATATTAGCATGAAGTTGAGAATTTAATTCATAAACTTCATCCCAATCTACAAAATAATCTCCATCAATATTCTCTCCATTCAATGATTGTCGTTTACCAATATACGAAAGAGAGGTGTTAAACTTTATCTTCTCATCCAAATTTAAAGAAATTCCTAACTTGCCATTTATATTTTCCTTGTTAGATGCGATAGTATCATAATTATAAAAGTTTGCAGTTGCATTTATATTAATTAAATCATTTATTTTCCACTCATAATTTGCATTTACATGTAATCTATAGATATCTACATAAGAGGAATAAAACCTACCATTTGCATTTAAATCAACCCAATAGAAAAATGGCATATTAGATATTTTCCCATAAGCAATACACCCCTCAAAAACCTCACCCTTTCCTAAGACATTCGTCATTCCAACAAAAAATTCATCAACATCTGTATTGGCTAAACTAAGAGAATGGCTACTAACAGATGATTCATGTAATTGGTTGGTTCCTAAAGCTCTGATAAATGGATTTTCATCAGATAAAGATTTAATTGTACTTCTGTATTCACTATGCCTTAACCCTCCCTCAACATATAGAATATTTTTCACTAAATGTTTACTAACAATTAAATGAGGTGCAAAACCTGGTGTATTCATTGAATCTAACTCTTGTTGAAGATGAATTTCAGTACCAACATTAAAATTATATCCAAATCTTTCTATAACAACATTTGGAACAATATGAAAAGTTTTTACATCTGTCTTTTCTCTTAATGATAAGGTGTCCGTATTTGCATAATTTATATAGTTGTTAAACTCTAATTCTAAATCTACCGGGAAACTATTTATTTTTTTTGAAAGATTTGACTTTAAATGTATTTGGTTTTCTGAACGTGAGTTTAAGTCCGAAACAAAAAAACTTGTATTGTGTTTCAGATTATATTCTGAAAGTTCTCTTGAAAAGATAGATCCACCAAATTTAGAATAAAAAAATCTATTCAAATTACAATCTTTATGGGCTACTT
The DNA here is from genome assembly GCA_002697625.1 of Flavobacteriales bacterium. Lineage (GTDB taxonomy): Bacteria > Bacteroidota > Bacteroidia > Flavobacteriales > BACL11. Next base: position 30,435 of record NZWX01000037.1, on the reverse strand, counting down.
CACATAATCCATCATAATTTGATGTTCTTCTATCATAATCTAAATTTAGAGTAAATATATTATTCTCTTCAATTTTCTTACCAAATCCATTTATATTAGTTAAAGAATTTCTAAATACCTCCGTATTACTATTATTATATTTCACTTTAAACCTATTTGAAAAATGATTAAATGTTAAACCATAAGAGTAATCCTCTTTTCTTAAACTATTGTGAGAAATATTTGAAATAAAAGAATGAGTCCCTCCACCTAAAAATATTTTAGAACCAGCTAAATCAGATATTTTTTCCCCACTTAATTTTGCAGACTTTAATGGTCTTGATTTGTAAGGAATATCTAAGGTCTTATTGAGAAACGAATAACTCTGACTTTTATCAATTTCAGTAGTATCTATAAATTCCGTAGTTTCTTTTATCTTTTCAGATTCTGGTATCTCTGGGGAAAAACCCTCCAGAACTTTAACCTCTGCTTGATTGATATCTTGAGAAAACATCAATGTAACAGACACAAAAACAAAAAAACAGCTATGTATTATTTTCATATTATTTAATTTTAAAATTCTTCTTCTATTTGTAATTCAGAGTATATAATTTCATAATCCAAGGAATCACCTATCGTAATAACAACCTCTTCTTCTATTTCATTGTTTTGTTTTAACAGCTCCTTCTCTACAATTTGTTCCCATTTTAATTTTGCCTCATTTACAACATCTTCCCCGTCATGGTTCTCTATTATACTTTCCAAAGTTGCCTTTGCCTGAAAATTATTGTCCTGCTTTATATACACATCAGATAGTAAAACAAATCCTTTAGCAATCCAATGGTTTGAAGAGTATTCTTCTGAAAGCTGAAATACCATCTCCTCCGTTTTAACATAATCATCATTTAAGAACGAAAAATACGATTTCATATACATTGCTTCAGACCCGTCCCTATTTTTAGTTAGACCTACTATTTCATCACACAAATCAGAAGACCTAGCAAAATTTCCATTTTTATAGTCCTCTCTAGCTATTATTATTTTGGACCGTGCGATTAATCTATTATTTAATTTTTCTGATTGTAATACACGATTTGCATATCTAACTGCTAATTCNGAATCAGTATTTTCAAACCCGAACATTAGTCTGATTATCGACTCCCTCTTCAANCCATTNGATGANGCAACAGAGTCTAACAACTGATAATATTTATTTGAAGACATAACATCTTTTTTATCATATGAATATCTACATATTTTTACTAAAGATGGTTCATAATAAACAGAAACACCAAAATCCAANACAGATTTANANGCNNNTACAGCTAANNTAGTATCNTNNGTNTTCCAACANGANTCAGCATAATAATAATGAGATTGTTTGTCAAAGATTGCATCTNTTCCGAAATCAGATATATAATCATGAAACTGCAACTTAGATTTTTTATAATCTTNTTTTTTAAAATTATTNTAAGCAACCTGATAAGTTANNGAATCTTTTGCNGATANNGAAATNTCTAANTGAGGNATTTTATTAATNTAAGANAANTANTCNTNTACACTTCCTTTAGAAACAAAAGCATCTTTTAGTCCGATTTTTGCTCCAGAAAATGAACTNGTNTTTGGAAAATCCTCTACAACCTTTTTCAAATTAATTATAGACCCTTCAATTTCTCCTTGATTAAAATCAATTAAACCCTTATTCAAGTANACCATTGAAAGAATCTCCTCATTTTCTGAAACATCCAAAATCTGATTATAATANNNCAAAGCTTCNTTTATACGATTTTGGTTTTTATAAAGTGTAGCAAGATCAATTAAAGANCTCTCTAGATAAGNAGATTCTTTTTCATTTTCTACAATACCTTTTAAACATTTTTCCTGACTTTTGTAGTCTGAAATTAGCCCATAGCATTTTGACTCCTGATAGATTGAGTAGTCTATATCAAAATGAGATCCTTCCATTTTATGNATATCNANACTAGATNTGTGATAATAATNCGCTGCATTCTCAAAATCAGAAATCATATAATAACTATCCGCCAATCTCATTTTTGCATCATGCATTCTATCTAAATCCAAATCAGAGTTAATAGATTTACGAAATTCCTGAATTGCACTTGAGTATTGTGCAGACTGAAAGTAAGAATAAGCTAAATTATATTTTGCNATTGCAATCTTTTCAATTAAAGAATTAGAGGGNGTTTCTAGATATTCTTGATAATNAGAAATAGACATTTTGTAATCTCTTAACTGATAATAACAGTCNNCNAACCAATACAAACACATTACATCAATCTCTTTATTTTCTGGATACTTNCTAGCAAACTCAAACTTNGTTAAAGCATTAGTATAATTTGCATTGTTATAATGCTGAACCCCTATNTAATACGCNAGTCTTTGTAATGTTTCCTTTTGCTCTTTTTTAGGTAAGTGATTATTCTTTAAAAAATCAAATGCTTGCTGGTACTGATTTGTACTCTGAAACATATTAATCATTAATCTTTTTATNTCTTGTTTGTATTTGGAAAGTTGAAACTCATTTAATTGATCCGTAACATATGTAAGATTNGAATATGGNAAATCTAGTTCATACGATAGTTTAAAATAATTATACAAAGACTCTTCTTTTAACTCTATATCGAAATCAATTTCAGAAGCCTTTTTAAAAGCNTTTAANGCAAAGTTATCTCTTCCNNNNTTTANATAAGANNTNCCTAANTAATANGAAGTATATTGCATNAAACTATCCTCTANATCACNNACTTTCTCTAAATTTAGAATTGCTTCATCATAATTTTCAAGACAGACATGTATCTGTCCTAATTGAAAATAATCTAACNCACTAACCNCCTCCTTNAAATTCATATATCNATNAAAATATATCTTAGAATTTTCGAANTCATTAAGATAATAATATGACTCCGANACTATCCTATTCATCTCTAATTCTCTTGAAGAAATAACATTTTCTAGNANCGGNACTGCATAATTTATNACTTCTGAATATTTCTCCAGTGNATAATAAATTTGGGTAATGTAATACGGAACAATNCTAGANAACATTTTGTCATCTTCTAACAATTTAAACNCGGNCAAGGATNTATTATAAAGCTTCTGAATATAAGTTATNTGAGCATAATAATACTGNGAAAGACTTTTGTATTTTCCAGTTTCNACTTTTGANAAATAATATTTAGCATCATCCAATCTTTCAGATAAAAANAGAGAATATGCAAACTTAAAATTATACTCATCTGTTTTCAGAAGGACATCTGTAACTTCCGAGAATAATNTTATACAATCTGAATATTTTTTTTCTGAAAAATANAGATAGGATAAATCTGCTTTTGATNTTTGATAATAAGAAGAGTTTTTATAATTATCTANAAGTAAAGAATACCAATATACAGCATCCNTNTTTCCNAAATTCCTAGAACAATTTGCNATTTTATACAATAACACATCTTTGGTTTCNGAATTACTTAATGCAGAAACATAATAGTTTTGAGCTACACTAAACTCACCATTCTCATAATATCTATCCGCTTTANTTAAATCTGTATTTTGTGCAGAAANANCAANGAAAAACAATGAAAAAANTATACNTANAAGAACATGTTTGGTCATAAGTTGAGGGTTTATATCAGTCTTTAAAATTAAAAAATAAGGAGATACTTCATAAAATAACCATTGTAAGTTTTCAACATCTTTTTTTAACAAGTATAAATACGATTTTATGTCCTCAACACAATAAAAATACTATTTTTACGACATTATTATGATGCATATTTTAAAAATAAAAGGAACAGGAAAAATACCAAATTTTGTTCAAATTAGAGACCAGAATCTGTCATTAAAAGCTTATTTCAGGGCAGACCAAGTAGAGAGGGGGTTACAAAAAAATAAGATTGAAGATAATTCTGGGAAATTGAAAGAAACGATTGCTTCTATGCCATTTGGTAAGATTTGTAAATTTGAAGAAAATGAATAACCCAATAATATCAATTACTAACTTACATATTTCGTATAAAAACAACGATATTTTAAGAAATATAAACCTAAAGATAAATGAAGGTGCTTTTGTTTATCTGATAGGAGAAACTGGAAGCGGTAAAAGTTCTTTGTTAAAATCTTTATATAAATCTGTAGAGTATCAAAAAGGAAGTATACAAATAGGGAATTACAACTTAAATAAAATCAAATCTGGTAAAATCGCCTACTTAAGAAGAGAACTAGGAATTATTTTTCAAGACTTTCAACTATTATCTGATAGAAATATTTATAAAAATTTGGAATTTGTATTAAGATCAACAGGATGGAAAGACAGACATAAAATTAAAGAAAGAATTTCAGAGGTTTTATCAACTGTACATTTAGAAAAAGTAGAAAAGAAAATGCCTTTTGAACTTTCTGGCGGAGAACAACAAAGAGTGACTATCGCTAGATCCTTACTCAATCACCCTAAAATAATACTTGCTGATGAACCAACAGGAAATCTTGATCCTGAAAAATCAAAAAGTATTATCGAAACTATGAAAGAAATAAACGAAAATGGCACTACAATTATAATAGCAACACACGACTACTCTATTATTAAGAATTTTCCAAGTACTACCTACAAATTTAAAAATAAAGAAATTAAAGAGGTTCTAATTTCTTAAAATGAAGTTACAGAAGAATATATCACTTAAACATCTAAACACATTTGGCGTAGATGTATCATGTAAATTATTTTGCTCGGTTACCTCCACTAAAGAAATTGAACAACTTCTTTTATGTGATGAATTTACTAAAAACAATGTGTTAATTTTAGGAGGAGGAAGTAACCTTCTGTTTACTAAAGATTTTAATGGATTAATAGTAAAAAATAAAGTAAAGGGATTTGAAACACTTTCTGAAAGTAAGAACAATAAAATTATCAAAGTTGGAGCAGGAGAAAATTGGCATCAATTTGTTCTGTGGAGTATAGAAAATGGATTGTCTGGAATTGAAAACATGGCTTTAATACCGGGAAATGTAGGAGCTTCTCCTATGCAAAACATAGGAGCTTACGGAGTAGAAGCAAAGGATGTTATTGATAAGGTTTGGGCAGTTGAAATAGAAAATGGCAAAGAAATTATTCTGTCTAATAAAGATTGTCAGTTTGAGTACAGAAACTCAATATTTAAAAATGATCTAAAAGACAAGGTAATTATAACACATGTTTCGTTTAACTTGAGCAAAACTCCTAAAAAAAATACAGGATATGGAGATATTATGCAAGAGATTAAAGATTTAGGAATGGAAGTTTCTACAGAAAGTATTTGTAAGGCTGTAATAAAGATCAGAGAAAAAAAGTTGCCAAATCCTGATAAAATTGGCAACAGTGGTAGCTTCTTTAAGAACCCAATAATATCGACATCAAAATTTAAAGATTTAAAAGAGTTAAATCCAGAAATAATTGGATACAAAATTTCTGAAACAGAGATCAAAGTTGCAGCTGGATGGCTTATTGACCAATGTGGATGGAAAGGACATAGAAAAGGAGATGTTGGAGTACACAAAAATCAAGCTTTAGTACTAGTAAATTATGGAAAAGCTACAGGTGAAGAAATCATTACACTCGCAAAAAAAATTCAAGACTCAGTAAAAGATAAGTTTGATATTGATATTCATCCGGAAGTAAACATTATAGGATGAACAAAAGTCAAAAATTAAGAAATAAATTAAGAGAAAACTTTGAATTTAATCCAACCCCTGAACAAGACGAGTTAATAAATGAAATCTCTGACTTTGTAACCACAATTGGAAACAGGAGTATCTTTTTGTTAAAGGGTTATGCCGGTACAGGAAAAACCACTTTGGTTTCTTCACTTGTAAAAAGTTTGTCTGTTGTATCAAAAAGAAGTTCATTACTTGCCCCAACTGGAAGAGCTGCAAAAGTACTTTCTGGATACTCTAAAAAACAAGCCTTTACAATTCATAAAAAAATATATTGGATTAAAACAAATAGTAAGGGGAATACATTTGTAACAGTGCAGGAAAACCGTAACTCTAATTGTATTTTCATAGTGGATGAAGCCTCAATGATTCCCTCTCATACAGATAAAGGGTTTGGAAATAGAAATCTACTTAAAGATCTTATTGAATATGTTTACTCTGGAACTGATTGTAAATTAATTTTGATTGGTGATACTGCGCAACTTCCTCCTGTTCATTTGGATATGAGCCCAGCATTAGATAAATATATTCTTGAACATGATTTTAATAAACAGGTTATAATTAAAGAACTTACTCAAGTTGTCCGACAGAAGAAAAACTCACTTATTTTAAAAAATGCAACAGATATTAGAAATATGATTTCTTCTGGAGAATATAAATACCCAAAATTAGATTGTAATGAAGAGGTACTCAGATTACATTCAGGAGATGAGTTACAAGAACAGATTGAAAAGTCCTACAGTACATTTGGAATTGAAGACACAATAATAATTTGCAAATCGAACAAAAGAGCATATTTGTATAATCAACAAGTACGACATAAAATTTTATGGAAAGAAGAGAGAATTTCCAATGGAGATTATTTGATGGTGGTGAGAAATAACTACACTTGGCTAGATGAAGAAAGTAAAGCTGGTTTTATAGCAAATGGTGACACTGTAAAAGTAAAACACATTCGAAAATATGAAGAATTATACGGTTTTAATTTCGTACACATCACTATTGAATTGGTTGATTACCCAGAAGAGCCAGAAATAGATGTAATAGTAATGCTCGATACTTTAGAAAGCGAACAAGCCGCATTGGATTATGAAAGGTATAAAGAATTATACAATCAAGTTTCTCAAGATTATAATTCTATAAAAAATACTTATAAAAGAAATAAAGCAATAAAAGAAGATAAGTATTTAAATGCTCTTCAAATAAAATACGCATATGCCATTACCTGTCATAAATCTCAAGGGGGCCAGTGGAAATCGGTTTTTGTAGAACAATCGTATTTTACAAAAGAAATGCTAAATAAAGAATATTTAAGATGGTTATACACCTCCTTAACTCGTTCTTCTGAGAAACTACATCTCATAAATTTCTCCGATAAATTCTTTTTTTCAGAAAATTACAGACCGTCCTAATAAGTTTCCCATCCGTTCCTTACTTAAAGGGTGTAATCTCATACTATATAATAAAAAAATATATAATTTTGTTTTAATTTACTAAAAATTAAACTTTTTAGTTTTTATATCTTTCTTTATGAATAATAGATACTGAAATAGAAAGCACAACATTTGTAATTAAAAGTAATAATACTAGAATTTCACTTATATTGGTTTTATGTAAATTTATTAGTTTACCTGTTACACACAGACTTATAATTACAATATTTACANACACTTTCATCTTCAGTTTGTNTAAAATCTTCTGTNAGTATTTTATTTATTATTTCTTTTATTATTNTTTCAATTTCATCCAANANAGAANAAGTCATNANTATGTCNTTTTTCTGNTTTCCAACTTTTTGAGAAACTGTAAGNAAACCATCTTTTAANTTTTTAAAAGAATAATTACCTGNNATAANTTCNTTATCTAAATANTNAGGATTATTTTTNAGATANAGATAGGCATATACCANTAATTGAAAAGCCTTNGATTTATTNGGATTTTCTATTAACTCTTNATAATCATTAATACTGACATCATTNTTCGAAACNTTTCCTGTTTTATAATCAATAATTCTAATCTGATTTTCAAACTCATCAATTCTGTCTACTGTTCCTTTTATTAAAAAATCTTGATTATTTATTTCTAATCTATGCTCAAATTCTCCNTCNGACTCTAAAANATTTAAANTTGNANTAGATTTTTTTAAATAATTCANTTCAAAANTCATGAAATTATCTGCTAATTTCTTAGCAATTTGCAATGAAAGATAATTTTTTCCTTCAGAGATATTTTCTCCTTTCATTAAGTCAGAAAATCTTTCTTCTANCTTTTGTATAATATCCTCTNTTTTGTCTTTAATATCAGAAGCANAAACTATATTCANNGGATATAACTCATCAAATGCTTCATGAATAGCGGAGCCTANAATATTTGCTTCTGCAAATTCTTCTACCTCATCTTCTTTTCGGATTTTTGCCAAATAATGATAATANAAAGATAGACTACAATTAGTGTANCTATTTAAAGCAGAAGGAGAAACATATTTTGACCANTTCTTAATCTCTTTTTCTAATGATTNATTTTTAATCCGAATANCCTGATTATTATAAAATGATAANTGCTCTCCACCATAAANAAATTCATTNATNNNAAAAGGATACTCCGATAAAAGTTGAGTAATAAACCTACTCTTTTCTCCAGANCCAAAATCATCTGTTTCGGAATTGTATAANATATTTACATTTTCTGACCTTTGTAATAACCTATAAAAATGATATGANAAAACTGCATCACTTTCNCNGTATGTAGGCATNTTAAAATGTAATTTTAAATCATANGGAATAAATGAATTTAATGTTTTTCCCTTTGGAAGCATTCCTTCATTTACACTTAGTATAATTACATTTTTAAAATCTAANGTTCTACTTTCTAAAATNCCCATCAATTGAANCCCCTTTAAGGGNTCACCTTTAAATGGAATAACCTCTTTCGATATTAACTGTTGTAACAAGGAATGTAANGTTTTNATTTCTACAACAAATTCACATTCTAAAAGGAGATTTTTTATAATCTGGAATGATGTATTAAGAGNATATAAAATCTCTGATTCAATATTATTNTTCTTANCAACNAAAGACTTACGNAAGAAAACAATAAGATTCTCTATCANTGTAATAACATCTTNAACAGTNGTCCATTTCTCAAAGATGTATTTCACATTCTCAAAATCTATCTTTAAAAATTNTTTTATAAGATCTGTATCTATAAAAACTTTATTTTTTTNAGATATTTCATTTCTTAATTTAGTTATATTTTCTGGGGAANCAAACTGCAAAAACAAAGGATGATTAATNACCCTTAAAANATTCTTATAATAAAAATNTNTTTCCTCTTTTACATGACTATACAATTGCATCTCAAATATTCCATCTANAAAAGAATATAGAGGAGTGTTTTTTAATGGACTCCCCATTGTTANATTTATATCTTTAACATTNNCNGGAAGGTGATNTAAAACCGGATACAATAATCCTTCATCTGATAACACAATAGCNGTATTACTCTCAGCAACATCTGCAGGAGANNAANTACTTAGAATGTCGGAAGCAACCTTTGCCTGAGATATGTTTTTNGGACAAGCTATTACATTAAAACTTTTCTTTTCCTCATTGTAATAATTTCCAACACCNTCAAAATCTATTTCTTTCCACTTATCCCTTTGTGTTCTTAAGAATTCACCTGCCTCATGATTCGGATTGTTATAATAATACTCATCTGCATCCCAAAAAACTCTAGCAATATCTTTTTCCTTTAAAACATCTACAATTTTCTGTTCTGTTTTTGTAAGTGCATTTAATCCTACAAACCAAACCTTTTCCCATGATATTTCTTTCTTTTCAATTTCTAAAGCAGCCTTTTTATATGCCATCCCCTGATAAGCATGATTNTTTTTTAATAAAAGAGAATTGAAATTTTGATACCACTGAAAAAATCTATTATAAAACTCAACATAATTCTCCTGTGAATCTGTCAGTTCAGATTCTGAAAAGCTCCACTCTTCTAAACTCCAGTTTTCTAACTCCTTTACATTTTTAAGATTTGTAAAAATATGTTTTGCATCTACCAAATTCCTATCTACTTCATTAAAATCGTGCAATAACATACTACTCCAATTCATAAATTTATCGAAAGAATCTGCTTNNTGTGGTGGGTTTTGCAAATAACTCTGATACAAATAAAATTGTAAAGATAAATTATCTAAAACTTTTAGATTTGAAAGATTTTCAATAAACTCTTCAATAGAAAAGAATTGTGGCAAGAAAATTGGTTTTGAAATTCGTTTAGATAAATACGATTTTAGAAATACTACTGACCTTTTACTTGGTAATACAACCGCTATATTTTCCATGGATTCTGGAAACTTATTGAGGAGCCGTTCTGCNATTANTTCTANNAATGCTTTCATATTTTACGAACTAAATTTTCCGATTTAGTATAAATTAAATATTTATCAATATTANCGTACCCCATTTGTTTCAAAACAGAAGCATAGTTTTCTATCTGCATTATATGACTACTATCTGGAGTTCCGGTTTTATAATCTACGATAACTGTTTTCTCTTCTGAAAAAAGNAATCTATCAGGTATATAAGTACTNCCATCATTCATTAATATTTCTCTTTCATTTTTCACTTCCCANCAAGAATCAAAAAACATTTGNATTTGAGGATGGGANAATAGAGTAGATATTTCCTTTTCTAGTTTTTCTTTNGTTTTTAACGAACACAGTCCACTCCAATACAACTGAAGACATACTTCAGANACATTTTTTCTNTGTTGTATTTTTGATAGAGCAAGNTGCAATAACTTACCCCAATCTTTATTTGTNTCGTTCNACTCTAAATCCCATGATTNTTCGGAAGANCTTTTTAANGAAACAACCTTTTGCCAATCTGTTTTNNTGGTTTTNTTGCAAGAATAAATTTTTAATCCTTCTTTCATTAAAGTTCCATCCTTAGGTTTTTTTACATAATGGCTCTCATTTGGATTTCCATCTACATACGAATTATNTATACCAAAAAGATNGAGAAAGGNATTCAGTTTACCTGAATTCAAGAATGTGTCTGTAATATTAGGATATTCTTTTGAAAAAATATACAATCTTTCTATAGGACGAGTAGTAGCTACATATAATTTATTTAGGCTATCTAGAAACTTCAAATCTTGCTCTTTNGTATATTCTGAAGAAAAACNTGAATTCTGCAACTTTTTACTTCCTCTGATTAATGTGCTTTTTAATACTCCATTTGTTTGTGATGCTGCATCTACCCAAATCTCGGAATAATTCNTTCCTCCCTCCCAATTAAAAGGAATCATTACAACATTAAAAGCAAGGCCTTTTGATTTGTGTATTGTCATTACCTGTACCGCATNTGTTCCTTCCGGAACAACAACCGACTCCTTATTTTTCTTTTCNTCCCACCAATCTAGAAANTCTGCAATATTACTTCCATTTTTNTCAGAAAATTTAAGAATAGAATCTAAAAAGAAGGAAGTATAAANATCTTCATTAATCTTAAAAATCTTATATAAATTCTCTATNATTTCATACANGGNAAGTCTTANAATNTAAGATCTATCCAACGAAANAGTAAAATCAGATAATANATCATNAAAATTTGTTTTCANTTTTAAATTAATAGAATGAAAGTCTTCTGATAATGGAGATTTCTCTTGCAAATAATTTANAATATCTAGTTTTGCAATATTATCTTTATTATCTNTAAGATGTTTTAACACAGAAACTACCANCCTAACTTTAGGAGAAGAATTAANTAATANNCCNTCATTAGACACTACGTCAATTCCATTTTCAGAAAGANTTTCCGCAACTAAAGATACTCTTTTTCTACTATTACACAAAATNGTAATATCCTTATAACTAAATTTGTTTTCTGAAGTNANTTTTGTAATTTCTTGTATAATTCTTGTAAGGATATTTTGCTTAAAACCTTCTCCATCATCTTTAAATAATTCAATATGTACATACCCNCCATCNTTNGCAAAATCTGAGTTTTGAGAACTGTTATCATAAATAGATTGNAAAGAAGTTGATAATTTTTGTTTTAAATTATTAAAAAACTTATTGTTGAATTTTATAATNTTTTTTCGACTTCTGTAATTTTGATTTTCTCCTTTANCCTCCTCAAAATGATGATTTAATTTNTTCTCCCACTCTTGTTTTTCTGGTAANTCTTCTCCTTTAAAAATTTCAGGAATTTTTAGAAATTGTTCGACTTCTCCTCCCCTCCATCTGTATATCGATTGTTTGCCATCNCCAACAATAAAACAACTACCATANTCTACTGATTCTGTAATAAGTGGTAATAAATTTTGCCATTGAAGTAATGAAGTATCCTGAAATTCATCTATCANAAAGTGGTTATATCTTTCTCCTATTCTTTCATAAATAAAACTAGATGGCTGTTTGATAATGACATCATGTATTTTTTTATTGAAAACTGAAATCTGTTCTATATTTTGTTCTTTTTTGTATTCTGTAANTTCTGCAAGCAACTCGTTTAACACTGCAATAGAGTATATATTTACAAATAAGGCTTGAACAGAATTATAATTTGAAATTAAAGATTGTAGATCNGTNAAAAAGGATATCAATGTCGATTTATGACNATCTACTAATTGTTTAATATCATCTGNTTTTGATTGAGAATACCAGATATCNTCAGACACATTGTTNNTTAATGTTTCTGTAGGAGTCCATTTTTCAGATTGTGAGGACTGTAAGTTTTTGGTAAAATGATTAAAAAAAGTTCCTCTTACAAAATGTTCATTTGAAAAATTATGCTTGTTAAAAAATGAAATTNCAGNATNCGAAAGTTGTTTTACATCTTTTANAATTTTATTTTTTCTACTAAGTAAATCATCTTTTAATTTTAAACACTCGGAAACTGAAACTGAATTAGCAGNAATAAAAGGAATTGCTTCTTCTTTAAAAAGATTTTCGGAGAAAGACTCTAAATCTGTTGCTATATTAGTACTTTTTCCATCTTCTGCTTTTTGTAAGGCAAAATTNACNAATGCATCTGACAAATCTCCTCCTTTTGCCGANATTTTAGATAATAATATAGAAACNACNGGCTGGATAATTTGATAATTATCCATTTCTAACTCAAAATTGTAAGAAAGACCTAAATCTGATGAAAAAGTACGAACAATATTATAGGTAAATTTATCAATAGTAGAAATTCGTAAATCTGCATAATTATGCAAAATACTACTNTTTACTTTTTCAGATTCAGATATAATCTGATTTTTTGAAAGAGTGGTTTCTTGTAACAACCAATCTAAAACTCCATCTTTATTATCTCCTACTGATAAAACATCTAGATACTCCAAAACTCTTTCTTTCATTTCAGCAGCTNCTTTATTAGTAAAAGTAATGGCTAATATTCTTCTGTAATATTCAGTATAATNCTTTACNGAACCAACTAATGCTAATGCAATAAAATTNAANGAAAGAGNATATGTTTTTCCNGAACCTGCTGACGACCTATTTACCTTAAAATTAGTGGAATTTTGCATNTNNTTATTTGAACNTCTAAAATACAAAAAACTANAAGAGCNCTAANAAGAAATGTNAAATTGTGGATAAGTTTATCGAATTATATAGATGTTGCCAAAGTCCTGNTGTTTCCANCCTTCAAAATCTTGAAAGTAAATTTCATANACATACATTCCCATAGGNAANTCTTCNCCTGTTTCTTTATGTTTNCCATCCCAACCATTATCNTTNAGAAAACACTCTATNTCTNTNATATTANTAGTAGAAAACACNACTTCNGANACCCTATTNTATACNNTAAANAAAAAGGTTTNTGTTCTTACTCCATTATANGAAATACAAAANTTATCATTTATCTGATCATTATCTGGTGTAAAAGAATTTGGTACATACATCCAATATTCATCTGAAATCCATATGTGTTTAAAAGTAGTGTCCGTACAATTATTTTGATCTGTTACAATTAAAGATACTTCAAAAATTCCAGATTCATTTACAAAAGTATGCTCCGGATTTTGTATGGACTCACTTATAGTGTTATCTCCAAAATTCCACATCCAAGAACTTAAGTTGGATGAACCAATAATGGTGTTATCGGTAAAATAAGCCGTAGGGTATATAACAGATAATGTGTCTGATACTAAAGAAAATAAAGCCTCAGGTGCCTGTACAACAGTTACTATTGCAGATCCAGAAACCTCACCAACTTCATTTGCATCCGAGAAAGAAACCAAATCATACACTCCAACCTCTTTAGTAGATATGATATACGGATTTAATGAAGTTGTTATAGAATTTTGATTCACTCCATTATACGAATAAACAAAAGTATAAGGAGCTGTTGCTCCCGAAAATGAAACAGAAACCTCAGCATTCTCTTTAGAATTAGTACAAACGGTATCGTTTCCTGAGATAAATGCATTTAATGTTGGTTTCGGATAAGTTAGTAATATTACTGAATCAGAACTAATTGCATTAATATTAGCCAAAATACTTATATTATTTGGAGCTATAGGATTAGTGTTAGATTGCCACTGATTAAATAACCACAAGGGCTGTAATTGAGCCTCAATACTTACATTTTCTCCATACCAATAATTTGCAGAATATGGTAAAGATTGCACGACACCATCTACTGATACAGTTGCAGTACCAGGGTTATTTATATCCAATATAATCTGCACACCTAGTTTCTGATGTACAACAGAATCTATAAAGGTAGTATCACAACCATCAATAATAAAATCGCTAGTTGTAAATATACCAGTATCCGCTGGAGAAAACACCATACTATCAGGAGCATAATAAGTCGTATTACTATTGTTATAAGTAAAACTACCTGGAGTCATACTCATTTTCCAAACAAAAATATCTTTCCTTCCTAAAGAATTAAGTACAGTTCCATCAAAATTAGCTGAATCTTCATAAAAACCAATTGCATAAACATTTCCAAATCCATCAGGACAAATATCACCCGTTCTATCATCATCATCAGTATTAGAACCTGCCATTTTTGCCCAAACCCAATCTCCTGTGTTTGTTGAACCATCTAATTGAGCTACCCATGAAGAAGCTGTAGTATCTCCAGGAATTTGAGGACCGACAACCAAATTATTTGTAAAAGTCATTTCTCCTCGAACTGTACCTCCTAGGAAAACCTGTTTATTTTTATCTACAGACATTTGATATGGTTTATCTGTACCTTCACTCCTTGCTCTTTTTGCCCATTTCCATTCACCCTGATTATTCATTTTTGCCACAAATACATCTCTTTTTTGTTTATGACTCAGAGTGTCCGTTGCGTTAGATGCATTTGCTCCTGGAAACACCATAGGGTTTCGATATTCTCCAGTTATGTAAATGTCATCACAAACATCAATAGCTATTCCATTTGCTCTATCTGTTTTATTACTTCCAATTCCTTGGGCCCACAACCAATTTCCATTCTTATCCATCTTAAAAATAAATGCGTCCCACTCTCCATTAGATGTTAGAGAGAAAGGACCAAAAGTACCAGTCTGGCTCACTCCTCTATTCTGGAATCCTCCAACAACATAAATATTAGAGAACTTATCAATTGCCAAACGATTATCCCTTGAACCTCTTTGATCTTTTATTCCATCAAATTTATCTACCCACAACCAATTACCATTTGGATCTAATTTACCAATATAACCCATTGGTTGACAATCATTACCCCATTCAGGATTAGAAACTGACAATGCATCAAAATCTGCGTCATATCCAGAGAAAAAACCTGTAACATAAATAAATCCATCATCATCTACCTTAACATCATACGCATGATCATCGGCATCATAAATTGGATAAGGACATCCTCCTGATGTATTATCTCCTCCAAAACTAATTACCCAAACAGGGTTTCCATCTTTATCAACTTTAGCAAGTACAGAAGTATCATGCGTATTGTTTCCGGTAGCAGTTATTGTCCCTGGTGCTCCATTGACACCTAATTGATAAGAACTCCAATAAGTTCCAGTTATAAACACATCACCGCCAGGAGTAACATGCATACCTAGCGCTCTGTCATCGCAACAACTACCTGATTGATTACCTCCAGGAATAGCCCACAACACATTTCCTAAAGAATCCATTTTAAAAATAAAATTTTCTTTATTATTTCCCCAAGTACTTAAATTAGAATTTTTTATCGTAATATTTCCAAATGTTGCTTCGTTATTAAAAAATCCACTACAATAAATAAATCCTAATGAATCAACACCAATTGAAATCCCCTTATCTGAGGCAGGACCTCCAAATGATTTTACCCAATCAGTTGTTTGTGAAAAAGTAAAAATTGGAACACAAAATATAATAATTAATAATTTCCTCATATTTAATAAATTACATTAACAACTCCTTGTTTAACAAAATTCTCTCTATCTTCCCCTAATAACTCTATAGAATATAAATAATCCCCTTGAGGAACTAACCTACCTTCATATTTACCATCCCAAAATTTATTGATATCATCCGTCTGAAAAATTAAATCTCCCCATCTATTAGTAATAATCATAGAAAAGGTTCTAATATTTAATCCATAAATTTCAAACAACTCATTGTGATCGTCTCCATTTGGAGAAAATGTATTCGGAACGTATAACTCGGTGAAGGGGACAGTATTGATTATAGCACTTTCTGATGTATCTACACAATCATTCTCATCAATAACAAAAACACGAAATACTCCTGCTTCAGAAACATTCAAGTTTGAAAACACAGAAAGTAAAGAATCATCTGAATTATACCACTGATAAAACTGATATTCCCCTACCTCTAAAGTAATAACTTCACCCTCATAAATAGTAATTTCTGAAGGGGTTATTTCAGCAACTGGTAAATTATAAGTATTGACGAACACAGTATCTTGTAAAACTGCAATACAATCATTTAAATCGGTGACTAAAATAGGATAATAAATTCCCTCATTAGAGGTAATTAAAGTAAATACCGAATTATTAATATTGGATTGAACAAAATCTGAAATTCCGTCTGAATAATGCAACTCCCAAGGAAGTTGGTTTCCACTAAAAGTAAAATCTATATTTACAGTAGATCCATCCTGACAGATTTCCCCACCACCACTCACAATAGTAATTGGAGGATTCTCTTCTGTAATAGTTATAGAGTCTTCTGATAGACAACCTGTTCCATCATCTATTGTAAGTTTATAAAAACCTTCTGAAACAGTAATTGAGGGATCAGAACTCCCGTTATTCCATATATATTGATACGTACCTGTACCTCCAGTTACAACAGGAGTTAAGGAATGTTGAGTATTACATGGTATTGTTATATCTGCTCCTAAATCAAAAGTAGGAGGCACATCTCCAATAATCGTAATAGTATCTGAAGTAATAGCACACCCAGAAGAAGTTGCAGAGACAACATAACGTCCAGGTCCCACAATCACAGATGAATCTGTACTTAATACCATTCCTATTTCGTTATGCCATTCATAGGTAGCTCCTTGTCCACCATCTGCAGTTAAGATAACAGATGCATTACAAGGAATCTCTATAAAAGTAGAATCAAAACCTAAATCATTTGTTACATCCAAAACCGGACTTTTAAAAGATCCTGCTTCTAACCAAACATAGGAACTTAATCCAGAATCCGTTCCATCAGCAATAGCTAATCGTATATGATACGTTTCTCCACATTGCACAACTGCAGTTGCTGTAAGAACAGTTGTCATACCATCTGCATCTGCAATAGTATCTAAGCCTCCCTGATTGTCTACAAAATATTGCTGATTTATAGGAGTTACAGAATTTACAGAAGAAATAGTAATAGGAAGTGGAGGATTGGAACCTGGAACAATTGCTAAATTTATGGCACTATTTGCATAAGGACCTGCAATCCCTGGGCCTGACAAAAAGAAACCAAAAACATCATTATACTGAGTATTCTCATATGCAAAATACTCCTGAGAACCAAACACATATCGGAATGTAATGGTATCTGAGGTTGGCACAAAATCAAACTCTAGTTTCGCAATATCATTTACACTACTAACCGTAAAAGATTGGCCAATTAAACCAGGAACTGAATTTGCAACATTTAATAAATCCGGGTCAGTTACCGTATTAGTAATAGCAGCCCAGTTTGTATTTCCTGGAACCAAATTTTCAATACCTCCAGTAGCCATAACAATCCCACTATCTAAACCTAAATCAGTATTTACTGCATTAAAAAAACCTATCTGAGCACTATCTCCTTCATAAGAATGATTAAAAGCAACAATACCACCACCTAATAATACATTATCAATTAAATAAGTAGGGTTGTCATTTGGACTAGTTCTGTCTATTGCAATTTGAGAAGAAGAGAAAACACTAATACAAATAAATAAAAGAAAAAAGGTTTTTTTCATAGATGGCAAATATACAAAATACTAATAAATTAACCTCATTAAAGAGTTCAATTCAGAGAAGAAAACTGCGTAGAATACATTTGTTTGTATTTTCTATTTAATTTCATCAATGTTTTATGATTTCCTTCTTCCTCCACAGCACCATTTTCTAACAGGAGTATTTTATCTGAATTAACAATAGTAGACAGTCGGTGAGCAATAACAATTGTTGTTCTTCCTTCAGATATTTTGTGTAATGCAGATTGTAAGATATTTTCTGTATACGAGTCAATTGAAGAAGTAGCTTCATCTAATATTAAAACTTGAGGATTTCGTAAATATACTCTTAAAAAGGAAATTAATTGCCTTTGTCCTGTAGAAAGAGTAACCCCTCTTTCACCAACAACATAGTTATACCCTCCAGGCAAACTCATAATGAAATCATGAATACCTATTTCTTTTGCAGCATTTACTACTCTATCTTCAGTTATGCCTTCATCAAACAACATTATATTCTTCATTATAGAAGCAGAAAATAGATGAACCTCTTGTTGTACTAGCGCAATGTGTTTCCGTAAATTATTTAACTTAAAATCCTCAATTCTTATACCATCAATAGTAATAGAACCAGATTGTATTTCATAAAATCGATTTAGAATATTTATAATAGAAGTCTTTCCAGCTCCCGTTCTACCAACTAAAGCCAAATTCTTTCCTTTATCAATTTTAAATGATAAATTCTTAAGAATCCATTCTTCTTTTTTATAAGCAAAATTTACATCCTTATATTCTATTGTTCCTTCTAACTCATCTTTGATAACAATTCCTTCATCTGAAATAAATTCTTTAGTATCTAATACTTTAAAAACTCTTTCAGAACCTACAATTCCCATTTGTAAAATATTAAACCTATCTGCAAGCTGACGAATAGGCCGAAACATCATATGGATGTATAATATAAAAGCAACTAGTTCTCCTAGAGTAACTTCTTTACCCGATATGATTGCCTCCCCTCCATACCAAATAATTAATCCGATTGAAAGTGCAGAAAGTATTTCAACAACAGGGAAAAATACGGAATAATAAAAGACTGATTTAAGATGGGCATTCAAATGGTTTTTATTTATCTCTTTAAACTTTTGGAACTCAGCATCTTCCCTATTAAATATCTGAACCAAATTCATCCCTACAATATGTTCCTGAACAAATGTGTTGATGTTTGAAACCTCTCTTCTCACCTCCTGGAATGCAGACTTAATATTACGCTTAAACCATGCTGTTGCTACTAACAAAATAGGAATTGCAAGTAAACTAATTAAAGCAAGTCTCCAATCGGTATAGAACATCATACATACAACTACTATTAGTTTTAACAATTCCCCAATTATTACAAATAATCCTTGAGAAAAAATATCTGAAATAGTCTCAATATCGGAGACCGTTCGAGTAACTAAAGATCCTATTGGAGTATTATCAAAATAGGTCATTTTTAATTTTAGAATGTGTTGATAGGTTTTTGCTCTTAAATCTTGTATAACATTTTGTCCTAACCAAGTAGCTAAGTATATATACAAAAATTGCACTATTGCCTCTAAAACAAGAATACTAAGCAAAACAACACAAATAAATTTCAATTGACCTGCATCAGGAATCATAATATAATTATCTACCGCATAATTGATAAGAAACGGACGAATAGGGCTTAAAAAAGATAATAAAATTGAAAAGAACATTGACAAATACAAGACCTTTTGGTACGGACGTGTAAATGTAATTACTCTTTTTAAGAGCTTAAAATCTATTGCTTTTCCTGTTTTTGTATCCGACATTATATATTTTCTGAGTAACAAATTTGTATTAAAAATAGTGCCTTTGCCGGAACAGAAATACCAGCCTCACACCTATCTTTTTTATCTATTATATTTTTTACATCTGAAACATTTATTTTACCAGAACCCACATCTAAAAAAGTACCAACTACCGAACGGACCATATTTCGGAGGAATCGATTTGCAGAGATAGTAAATACAAAAATATCTCCCTCTTTTTCCCAAACCGCTTTTGTTATAATACAATTATTAGTAAAAGTGTCGGTATGTACTTTGGAAAAGGAAGTAAAATCATGTTCTCCCATTAAATACTTACATGCCTCATTCATCTTAGCTATATCTAAATCTTTATATACCAAGTATATATTAGGATTAAATATATCTTTCTTTTCAGACACAAAATATTGATAAGTACGAGAAGTAGCCGAAAAACGAGCATGAGAATATTCTTTTACTTTAAAAACCTTAGAAACAGAAATATCATTTGGCAAAAAAGAATTCATTTTATCAACTAATTTTTGCGAGTCAATATGAAGGTCATAATCAAAATGAGCAAACATTTGCATAGCATGAACTCCTGTATCAGTTCTACCTGCTCCCATTAATTCTATCTCTTTTTGTAACAATACAGACAAACATTTATTAAGTTCACCTTGTACAGTATGTACATTTGGCTGTTTTTGCCATCCATGATAATTGGTTCCGTTATAAGAAAGTTCTACAAAATATCTCATTTATGCAAAAATAATAAAGACAATCAATTATACTACATTAAAAAGAATTGCGTTTGTTTTTGGAAATTTCGATAAACAATTTTATTTTTGTTTCTCTAAAAAAAATAGTAGAAATATGGAAGATATTAAACAACTAAACGAAAAAATAAATAAAGAAAGTGCAATAATAGACTTATTGAGTATGGAACTTAGTAAAGTAATTGTCGGACAAAAAGAGATGATAGACCGATTATTAGTAGCACTTTTGTCAGATGGACATATTTTATTGGAAGGTGTACCTGGACTAGCAAAAACTCTTGCTATTAGCACTCTTGCAAAAACAATTGACTCCAATTTTAGTAGATTACAATTCACTCCCGACCTATTACCTGCTGATATTTTAGGAACTCAGATTTACTCTCCTAAAAAAGAATCTTTCTCTATAAAAAAGGGACCTATTTTTTCTAATTTTATTTTAGCTGATGAGATAAATAGAGCTCCTGCAAAAGTGCAATCGGCACTATTGGAAGCGATGCAAGAACGCCAAATAACTATTGGAGAAGAAAGTTTTAAGTTAGAAGATCCTTTTTTAGTAATGGCTACTCAAAACCCAGTAGAACAAGAAGGAACTTACCCTTTACCAGAAGCTCAAGTAGATAGATTTATGCTGAAAGTAATGATTGATTATCCGAAAAAAGAGGAAGAAAAACTAATCATGCGTCATAATTTAGCAAAAGAATTTCCACAAGCTAAAACCATTCTAAAAACGAAAAGTATTATTTCTGCTCGTGAAATAGTAAAAGAAGTATATATGGACGAAAAAATTGAACAATACATACTTGATATCATTTTTGCTACTAGAGATCCAGAAAAACATGGACTAGAAAAAATAAAAGATTTCATCTCATTCGGAGGATCTCCAAGAGCATCTATTAATCTTGCAAAAGCAAGTAAAGCTTTTGCCTTTATAAAAAGAAGAGGATATGTAATACCGGAAGATGTAAGATCTATGTGTTATGATGTATTACGTCACCGAATAGGACTTACTTATGAAGCTGAAGCAGAAAATATATCTACTGAAGATATAATTACAGAAATACTAAATACTGTAGAAATTCCGTAATGAGCACAATCGAACTTCTAAAAAAAGTACGAAAAATTGAAATAAAAACTAAAGGACTCTCTAACCATATTTTTTCCGGGGAGTATCATACGGCTTTTAAAGGAAAAGGTATGGCCTTTTCGGAAGTTAGAGAATATCAACCTGGTGATGATGTTCGTTCAATTGATTGGAACGTAACTGCTAGATATAACAATCCTTATATAAAAGTTTTTGAAGAAGAACGAGAAATGACTGTTATCTTATTAATTGATGTTAGTGGAAGTTCCGACTTTGGAACGCAAAACCAACTGAAAAGAGAGATTGCTACAGAAATATCTGCTGTACTTTCCTTTTCTGCTATTAATAATAACGACAAAATTGGAGTTATCTTCTTTTCAAATAAGATTGAAAAATTTATCCCGCCGAAAAAAGGGAAATCTCATATTTTAAGAATTATTAGAGAGCTAATTACTTTTGAGTCGGAAAGTAAAAAAACAAATATTGAGATAGCTCTTAAATACTTTAATAATGTTATCAAAAAAAGATCGGTTTGTTTTATTCTATCAGATTTTATAGACAAAGAGTTTGACAAATCCTTAAAAATAGCTAAAAACAAACATGATCTAATAGCCCTTAGGATACATGATGAAAGAGAAGAATTCTTACCAAATGTAGGGATGATAAAAGTAAAGGATACTGAAAGCGGAGAACTTAGATGGGTTGATACATCCGACAAAAATATAAGAGATAAATTTAAAAAGAACTATTACAACTTTGAAATGGATTTAAAACAAACTCTACAAAGTTNTGGAGTNGATCATATTGATATAAAAACTGGAAAGGACTATATAAAACCACTTATGAANTTCTTTAAAAACAGAGGAAGAAGAAGATGAAGAAGATAATCCTCNTATTNTNAACTCTATCTACTATTTGTTTTTCNCAAAAANCAGAATTAGANACTAACTCCATACTTATNGGAGACCAAATANAACTTAATATTTCTGCNAANTTTGAACTNAACGAAACATANAATTGGCCATTATTTACTGATTCTGTTTTTGANAAAGTAGAAATTATAAGNAGAGGAGANNTNAAGGAAAATAAGAATGATAGCACNNTNCTNATNNCACAGCAATTAATCCTAACATCNTTTGATAGTGGAAGTTATTATATACCTCCATTTATTTTTAATAAANATAAAAAAACTAANGGACTTCTACTGAATGTANATACTATTCATATAACAGATAGNAACAATAAAGCCTACGACATTACATCTGCTAAAATTGGGACNACAGAAGATTTTACAGAAGAAGAGNTTAATNAAATAANAAGNAAAAGATGGATAATTGCAGGAATAATTTTNGGNGCTTTATTGTTATCATTNNTAATTTATTATCTTNTAAAGAAATANAAAANAGATGGAACTATTTTAAAACCAAAAGTTATAATTCCTCCNCATGTTACCGCACTCAANAAANTACAAAGTCTTAAAAAAGAGAAACTATGGCAAANAGGAGANTTNAAAGAATATTATACTAGAATTTCTACCATTATTAGAGAGTATACTGAATTACGGTTTGAGTTTAATGCATTAGAATTACCAACTTCNGATATTATAAAACAACTTGAAAANTTAAAAGATGAAGACACTAAAATACTAGAGTCTATTCTTAAGAAAGCGGATAACATAAAATACGCCAAAGGATTATCGTTAGAGGAAGAAAATAAANTAATAATGAAACAATCNNTTGACTTTGTNAAGAAAACCAAAATAGAAAAAAATGAATCTTCTNAATAATATTTCATTTCAAAATCCAGAATTNTTTTTTCTGTTGTTAATACCAATAGCACATCTTATTTGGTTTTTCTTTTTNAATAAAAATATAAATAGTGTGATATCTTTTTCTAANACTTCTTTATTATCTCCTNAGAAGAACATTAAGGAAAGACTTATAAATCTACCTTANATATTACAANTACTGAGTATTTGTTTCATNATAATATCTTTAGCAAGACCCCAAACAACAAATAGTTGGGANGAAAACAAAACGGANGGAATAGATATTATAATTGCTTTAGANATTTCTGGAAGTATGCTTGCAAAAGACCTTTCTCCAAACAGACTGGAAGCNTCTAAAGAAATTGCTATTGATTTTATAAAACAAAGNAANAATGACAGAATAGGTCTTGTAGTNTTTAGTGGTGAAAGCTTTACACANTGCCCTTTAACATCNGATCATAATTCTCTTATAAATTTGTTTAATAACATANAATACGGAATGGTTGAAGATGGAACAGCAATTGGAGATGGACTAGGAAACTCTATAAATAGATTAATGGATTCCGAAACAAAAAGCAAAATTGTAATTTTACTTACAGATGGAGAAAATACAAAAGGNAAAATATCTCCATTAACTGCTGCAGAAATTGCCGCNTCTGACTCTGTAGGTATAAAAGTATATACAATAGGTGTTGGTACAAAAGGNATGGCNAAATCTCCTGTAGCTATGGATTTTAATGGAAAGTTTATTTATGATTTTGTGGAAGTAAAAATNGATGAGGAAAGTTTAACGGAGATTGCAAACAAAACAGGAGGACAATATTTTAGAGCAACTGATAATGAAAGNTTAAAAGGAATCTATGATAAAATAGANCAATTAGAAACTTCTGAATTGGAGAGCATTAAATTTAATACCAAAAATGANGAGTTCTATTTATTTTCATNTATTGCATTAGCACTGTTTTTATTGTCCTTNTTATTACAAATAAGTTATTTCCGAAAAATTAGTTAGATGATAAAATTTGCCCAAATAGATTTATTATACTTACTAGTATTGCTNCCTATATTGATAATNNTTCTTTATCAATACAAGAATTGGCAGAAAAAGAACAGATTAAAATTTGTGANCCAAAATCTAGANAAATCTTTAAGGAAAAATAAATCTGAAAATAGAGAAAAGATAAAATACTTATTTCAACTTTTAGGGGTTTTATTCTTAGTTATTGGATTAAGTAATCCTAAAATAGGAACAAATTTAGAAGAAGTAAAACGAGAAGGAATTGAGATNGTTATTGCTCTAGACTTATCTAACTCTATGTTATGTGAGGATATAAAACCAAACNGATTATCNCGNTCNAAACAAGCTATATCTGATTTAATAGACCNGTTAGANGGAGATAAAATTGGATTAGTAATTTTTGCGGGAGAGGCTTACACNCAGCTTCCTATTACTTCAGATTATTCTGCAGCTAAGATGTTTTTATCTANNGTAAATACTAAGAGTATANAAACACAAGGGACTAATCTNTCAAAAGCAATTAANAGAAGTCTTAAGTCATTTGATTTTGATAATGAGTTTAACAAATCAATAATTATAATTACAGATGGTGANGATCATGAAGAGGGNGCATTTACGGAAGCTCAAATTGCAGCAGAAAAAGGNGTNTTTATTCATACTCTTGNAATAGGAGAAGAAAATGGAGGACCTATTCCTTTGTTAAATAAANNAGGATTTAAAAAAGATAGAGAAGGAAATANTATTGTTACAAAACCNAANTTTAGTTTTCTNTCAGAACTAGCCAACTCGGCTAACGGAATAAATATTAATGCTAATAANAGTGAAATAGGATTAAAAACTCTTTTCAATGANATAAGTAAGATAGAAAAAAAAGAAATCAGCGATTTAGTATTTACANATTATACAGACAGATTTCCTTTGTTTTTATCTCTTTCATTATTATTTTTTCTTTTAGATATTTGCANAACAGAACAAAAAAATAATTCTTTAAAAAATATCATTTCAAAATGAAAAAAGTACTTGTCATAATTTTAGTATTTAGTTGTGTTTCTTCATTTTCTCAGAATAAAATTGAGTTATTAAATAAAGGAAATGAATATTATCAGAAGGAAGAATATGAAAATGCAGAATATTACTATAAACAAGCACTAGAAAAAGATAACACTTATTTTAAAGGAAATTTAAATACAGGACATTCATTGTTTAAACAAGCTGTTTATTTAATTCAGAATCAAGACACAACAGCTACAGTCAAACTAGAGGAGTCAGAACAATTTTACAATAACTCTGTTAATTTAAGTAAAAATAAAAACGAAAAAGCGGAAAGTCATTATAATGCTGGAAACTCTCAACTACTTTCAGGTAAAATTGAGGAGAGTATTGAATCTTACAAAAATTCGTTAAGATTAGTGCCTGAGAATATACAGGCAAAACACAACTTAGCGTTAGCTCAATCTATCAAAAACAAACAAGACCAAAAACAGGAACAACAAGAACAACAAGAACAACAAGAACAACAAGAACAACAAAAACAACAAGAGGAAGACAAACAGAAACAGGAACAACAGTCAGACAACAAAGAAGATCTTAGCAAAGAAGAAATTGAGCAAATACTAAATGCTTTAGAAAGAGAAGAAAAGGAAGTGCAAGAAGACATACAAAAGAAAAAAGTAGTTGGTAATGGAAAATTATTAAAAGATTGGTAAAATGAAAAATTGTATTTTAATTTTACTCTATTTTAGTAGCATTGTCTCTTACTCTCAAGTTACTTTTTCTAGCTCATCCTCCAATACCTACTACAAGGAAATCGATGGTAAAAGAATTTCCTTTACCATTATTAAATCTAATGAAAACGGCAAAGAGAATCAGAGATGTGTACTTAATAACTTTATTGATGTAGATTGTGAACTAGTTTCTGATTGTTTTAATAAAAATGAATGTGGTGAAATAAGGGAAATTCTAAAAAAAGAAGAAAAAGAACAGACACAACACAACATAAAAAATATTGACAAATCTGAAGTATTTATTAATTTAAAAACTAATAAATCCGAAATCTATGTTGGAGAACAAATATCTTCTGTTTCTGAAATATACATAAAGAATGGAGTAAACATTCAAAATACAAATATACAACCTATTAGTTATGACGGATTTTGGGAAGATGAAGTAAAAGTAAACAGCAACAAAAGGAAAAGAAAGATTATAGACGGTATTAATTATACTACAATAAAATTTCGACACTCCGTTCTTACCTCACAAAAATCTGGATTATTAATTATACCTCCAACTAACATGGAGATAGATATCCCTAGAAAGGGAAGATTAATACAAAACCATCCTTTCTTTGGTCCTCAATACGAAACAGTACTTACTACACAAAATATAAAAACAAAAGAAAAACAAATTAGAGTAAAAGAACTTCCTAAACCTATACCAAAAAACTTTTACGGAACAGTAAGTAAAAAATTTAGTATAAGATCTGAAATTGATAGAACTAATTTAAAAACATCTGAGGCAATTAGTTTTAAAGTTATATTTAGAGGAGAAGGAAACATAAATATGTTAGTACCTTTTGAAATCAATTTTCCAAATAGTTTTGAAGTTTTTGACCCTATAATAACCGATAAAACTTATATTGGAAATCATAATACAGGTGGCACAAAAATATTTGAATACATTCTAATTCCTAGAGAAAAAGGGAACTATACTATTCCTAATGTTTCGTTTAGTTATTTTAATCCACAAACAAAAGAATATTCTACCATTAATAGTAAATCATATGATATTTTAGTAGAACAAGGAAAAAAATATACACCAACCGACACATTAAATCTACCATATGAAGAACTTAGTTTATTACAAAATTCTAGTTTTAGTAAAATTAGCTTCAGAAAAATGTTACATTCATATTTCTACACTGTTTTTTGGTCTATCTCTTGCATTATAATTTTACTAATTCTCACTAGTATTATTTTAAATAACAGAAAAATAAACCCAATAGATCAAAAAAGAAGAAAATCTACCAAAATTGCAATAAGACGACTTAAAAACGCCCAACTGTGTATAAATAACAATAACTTTGATATGTTTTTTGAAGAAATTGAAAAGGCACTTTGGGGGTATTTTGCAGATAAATTTAACGTTTCACATTCCCAATTATCAAAAGAAACTATAGAATATTATTTTAAAAGAAATAATATTGAAATTGATTTACAAAATAATTTTATTGAATTGTTAAATAAATGCGAATTTGCTAGATACGCACCAGATAATAATAAAAATAAACAAATGCAAAACACTCTGAATAGTGCAAAAGAGATTATAATTGAAGTAGAATCTAATCTTAAAAGAAAATGAAAAAAATAGCTATTGTAATTTTCACCTTTTATTCTTTTTTATCTTATTCTACAGATTCTCTTTTTAAAACTGCAGACACCTTATTTCAGAACAATAAAATTGAAGAAGCGATATCTGTTTACAAAAAAATACTAGATAAAAACCTAGAAAGTTCCGAACTTTATTATAACCTTGGAATTTGTTATTTTAAAATACAAAATTATAAACTAAGTCAAGAAAATTTCAGAAAATCCTTATCGATAAATCCAAGTTCAGAGATAACTAAAAAGAGAATTATACAAACGAATATAAAATTAAATACAAAAGAAACACCTCAATTATTTTATATTATATGGAAAAATAAAATATCAGAAATTTGTAGTACTAATACATGGATTTTATTTTCTATTTTATCAATTTTAATTCTTCTTATCTTATTTATTTTTAAATTATTCTTTAAAAAACAAGTCAAATCTATATACATTCTATTTCTAATATTTTTGTCAGTTGTAATGTATTTTTTTAGTTCTCATAAAATAAAGAAAGATGAAAAAATATTAGACAAAGATTCAATAAACATCTTGCAGACAATGTACTGATTTTGAAACATTTTTAGCACCTTCAGATTGTCAGATATTACAACAACCTATTTATCAGACAGATAATCCTAGTAAGAAGTGTAATATTTTCGTTATATTTGTCATATCATAAATTGAAACGAAAACGAATGAAAAAAAAATTACTTTACGCATCTCTAGTTTGTGCTACTTTTTTACTATCAAATAACCTATTTTCTCAATCAAATAACTGGGAGGAATATCTAATAAATGATATTTATAAAATTGAATACTCTTATCAAACTTGCGAATTTAGTTCTACTGCCAGCCAAGAACTTGTGGTGTTTAAAATTAGTAATTTAATCAATAATAATATTAACCTAAATTATTCTACTAAGATTTGGAATAATGGGAAAGAAGTAGAAACAGAACTTAACCCTGAAGAATTTCGTAGAAGTATAAAATTACAAGCAAATGAAGTTTTTATTTCAGACTGTGAAACAAACAATAAAGAATATACCATCTTCTCTGGATTTGTACACAATACAACTCAGGAAAGATACCCAACACTTACAAAATTTGAATTAATAAATATTACTATAGAAAATGAATAAATTCTACTATAAACTCCTTTTAATATTTACAATTTTATTTTCATCGTTGAACACATCTAAATCACAATGTGTAGTATGTGTTGACGCCCCTGCACTAATTACATGTGGAGAAACAGCAACATTAATAGGGGATGGATTTTTAACATCCTTATATGAAGATAATTTTAATAGTGGGATTGGTCCATTATGGAATTCGGTTAGTACAGGTGGTACAACAACCTCAACTTGTACTGGTGGTCTTAGCGGAAGTACATTAAATTGTACTGGAGCTGGAGCTGTCCCTGCCGGTGATTTTCTTTGGTTCCCAGGAGGATCTGTAATTCCTAGAAATGCTGCAACTATTCCAATACCAGTACCTAGTGGTGGTGATATAATCTTTGAATTTAAAATGGAAGGACAAGGAGGGTCCTGTGATGGACCAGACTTAATTGGAGAAGGAATAATGTTACAGTTTAACACAGGATCAGGATGGACTGATGTTGCAGCTCCTATGTTTCCATTTAATCAAAACCCAATGCCTTATACAAATAAAGCATATTTTTGCCCTACAAACCCTCAACTTCAAAGTTTTAACTCATGGAATCAATATACAATCCCTATTCCACCTTTAGCTTTTAGTGCAAATACTCAATTCAGATGGAGACAAATAAGTGCAAGTAGTGTGCAATATGATTTTTGGGGATTAGATAATGTGAATATTGTTCCTTCATCTCCCGGTGGAGCGACTTACACTTGGAGTCCAGGTGGATTAGGGCAAACATTAACAGTTAGTCCAACATCATTAACTAATTATACTTTTACTTATTCTAATAATGGAATATCTTGCAGTACTAATGTTGTAGTAGATGTAGCACCACCTGTAGTAAATCCTGTAATTGTTCCAAACCCATTAAATCCATGTCCTAATGCTGTAGATTTAAATGCAGATGTGAGTTTTAACTCATGTAATTATAAGATTTATTTATATGATAACGGAGGAGATGGATGGGTTACAATACCACAAACCCCTACTTCTATTGATAATCGATTAGAGGTATATATAGATGGCCTTCTATACAGCACAATTACAATGAATGATCTGACTGGAAGTCCTAATCCTAATGGACCCGTAATATATTCTTTTCCTGTAACAGCAGGGGGAACATTTGAAACTGTTTTTCAAGCCGGAGGTCCAAATCCAGGTGAATGTGCTTATTTTATTGAAGATAATCAAGGAAATTTAATAAATGCTCAGGGATTAATTACATCACCAAATTCTCCTTTTTGGCCTTTACCTGGTATATCGTGGCCTTCTGGTGGATTTGGAATCATACCAGGAAATGTTGCCCCAATTTCTACTACTTGTCCTACCATCACACCATACGATTATTCATGGTCTATTATCCCTGGAGGATCTACTG
>NZWX01000036.1 GCA_002697625.1 Flavobacteriales bacterium | reverse complement strand
TTCAGGAGATTTAGGATCAAAACCATCATATTTTTCTTTGAAATTATCTTCCAAATACATAACTGAGTTTTCCCTCATAGCAACATCCATATTTGCTTTTAACTTACTCATTCCCATAACAAACACACTAGAGCCTGAAGCATTAGGATTGGTAAAACCATCACAATGAATGGAAATAAATAAATCTGCATTTTTATCATTTGCTAGTTTTGTTCTTTCCCATAATTCTAAGAAAACATCTGTTTTCCTCGTGTAAACAACTTCCACTTCTGGGAAATATTGTTCAATATATCCTCCNAGAATTAAAGAAATATCTAAAGNAATGTCCTTCTCATACNTTTTGTACCTTTTTGTTCCCATTGTACCAGGNTCTTTACCTCCATGNCCAGGATCTATAACAATAGTTTTTATCTCATTNCTAGATGTNTGTGATTTTAAACNAAAAANAGGAGANAAAAATAGAAGAAAACACAAAAAAATGCGTTTANCAAATGAATTAGTAGAATGATAGATTTTACTTAGTTTTGCCAATCTAGAATTAATATTAGTTTTANTTACAAAAATAACACTTAGATTGAANAAAAATATATTTATACTAGTTGTAATAACTTTCTTATTAACAGGATTTTTCAACAATTCTAANGNAGTNAATANTCCTATTGATTCTATTATAAATCAAAANAACTCTAATTTAATANAACATGATATNNTAAGAAACTGNAAGGATTCTATCGTACAGGACATNCTAAANNAAAAGATATACCTTTATGGAGAATCAAGTATAAAATATGGANANATNAAGATAACTGCANATAATATTATTATTGATTGGAANGANAANACAATTTTAGCGATTGGAANAAAAGATAGTATTGGAAANNCAATTGGAGANCCCGTTTTTTNAGAAGGNANNGAAAGTTTTAAAGCTAAAGAAATTTTATANAATCTTAAAAGNAAAAAATGTATTGTAAANANNATAATTACTCAAGANGGAGANGGATATATTCATGGNGNGAAAGTTAAAAAACTAGAAAATGATGTTTTATTTTTAAAGAAAGGAGAATANACTACTTGTGANGCTGANNATCCTCATTATTCAATTCGTTCTAANAAAATNAANCTTATTCCTAAAAAACAAATTNTAACAGGNCCNGCATATNTAACATTCTTTAACATACCTACTCCNCTATTTTTACCTTTTGGATATTTCCCAAATACCGAAAAGAAAAGTGCAGGANTAATCCTCCCNTCTTATGGAGANTCTNCAANTTTAGGATTTTTCTTAAAAGACGCTGGATACTACCTNCCTTTAAACGANTATCTAGNCCTTNCTCTTAAAGGAGANATCTACACAAAAGGAAGTTGGTCCTTAAAAGGTGATTTTAGATATAAAAAGAGATATAAGTTTNATGGTTTTTTAAAAGTGAATTACGGNNATNTTATCACTAGTGAGACAGGATTNCCAGATTANAGAATCCAGAAAGATTTTTTTGTAAANTGGAGTCATAAACAAGANNNTAAAGCAAATCCTAATTTCAACTTCTCGGCAAATGTAAATGCCGGAACNAGTACNTTTCACAAAAACAATAGTTTTACTTCTGNAAATAATTATCTANAGAATACATTCAGNTCTAGTATTAACATAAGTAAAAGCTGGGAAGGGAGGCCNTNTAATCTTTCTTCNAACCTNGANCACAATCAAAATAATCAGACNCATAAAGTGAATATNACTTTACCTAATGTAACTTTTAGTGTAAATAAATTACATCCTTTCAGAAATATAGGAAATAAAGGAACTAAAAATTGGTACGACAATATTGGAATCAGNTATACATTAAATACAAAAAATCAANTTTCTACTACGGANTCCTTACTTTTTCATANNAGTACTTTACAGAATTTTGAAACAGGAATGAGACACAGTATTCCAATTAGTTCCTCATTTAAGTTGTTTAAATATTTCACCGCTACCCAAAGTATAAANATTTCGGAAAGATGGTATTTAAAACAGATTGATAAANATTGGGACGGAACAGAAGTANATACAGATACTTTGAATAAATTNACTAGAGGTGGAGAATACAACATNTCTAGCTCTATAAACACCAAAATATATGGAATGGCACAATTTAAGAAAGGAAAGATAGCTGCATTCCGACATGTATTAACNCCCAATNTTTCATTTACTTACAATCCTTCNTTTGNTGATGAAAAATATGGATTTTACAAATCTGTACAAGTTGACTCTACTGGANAAATGGNACAATATTCTGTAATGGAAAATGGAATATACGGAAGTCCAAGAAANAATAAATCAGGAAATATTCGTTTAGGAATAAATAATATTTTAGGAATGAAANTAAGAAGNAAGAANGATACTACTGAGAAANTNAAAAAAATAACATTAATTGANAGCTTAAANATAAACTCTTCTTATAATATCTTTGCGGACTCTTTTNACTTCAGNAACATTANCTTAAATATAAGAACAAAGTTATTTAATCAGATAAATTTAAGTTANAGTAGTGTTTTTGATCCATATANTATAGATGAAAATGGAAGAAGAAATAAGTTTGAGTTATTTGAAAACAAGCGATTNGCTCGATTNAAAAACTCTAATCTTTCTGTAGGGNTTAGTNTAAATGATAAAACATTTTCANAAAATAAAACAGATGATGNANANGAGNAAGAAGAAAGAGACTTTTATAAAATACCTTGGAATNTAAATGTAAATTATNCTCAGNNAATAAACAAAGGTAGTACCACCCTGTCCGAATCAATNAANACACAAACCTTAGGTTTTTCTGGAAACATNAAAATTACAAAAAAATGGAAACTAGGATTTCAATCTGGATATGATTTNACTGATNATGATTTTTCTTATACATCAATTNATGTNTATAGAGATTTACATTGTTGGGAGATGTTATTTCANTGGATACCTACAGGATACCAAAGAAGTTATGTTTTAACTATAAAAGTGAANGCAAATATTTTAAAAGATGTAAAANTTGAAAGGAAAAGAGANTGGATATCTCCTAGTTTCAATTAAGATAACAACCAATTTTTAATTATTAANTTNCCATNTTCAGTAAGNACTGACTCAGGGTGAAANTGNANACCTTTTACATCTAATTCTTTATGNGNAANNGACATAATTAATCCATCTTCATTTTCTGAAGTAACTCTTAAACATTCAGGTANNAANTNTTTATNTACAACCCAAGAATGATAATGNCCAACCTTAAATCTTACTGGAATATCAGAAAATATTNNATCACTNGTTAAGATATAATTTTCAGAATTTACTCCATGTTTCACATTTTCTAAATTTTTNAACTCTGCACCAAAATATTCAGAAANAGCTTGCATTCCCAAACAAATNCCNAAAATNGATTTAGATTNNGAAAACTGATTTAAAAANTTGANAAGANTAGGNTGATCTGAAGGNAGTGAAGGACCTGGGGANANTATNATTTTATCNTANTCTTCTATGTTTANAGATTCCAAATTATCATTTCTNACAACATCACACTNTNNNACATACTCACACACATANTGATGAAGATTAAATGTAAATGAATCAAAATTATCAATAATTAAAACTTTCAATTATTTATATCTTTCTAGTTCAGAATCTAAATTACGCAAAACATTTTCCACACCTTCTTCAAAAGAAATTGTATAACTCCATCCTAATTGATTAATCCTACTTACATCCATTAATTTTCTAGGAGTTCCATTAGGGTAATCTGTATTGAACACTAAATCCCCTTTAAAATCTATTTTGTCTTTAATTAAATCCGCAACTTCTTTTATATTGTGTTCTACACCAGTTCCAATATTCAGAAACTGTTTCTCGTTATAGTTTTGCATTAAAAATAAACATGCAGAAGCACAATCATCGACATGTAAAAATTCTCTATAAGGAGTTCCGTCTCCCCATATTTCTACATATTCAGAAAGATTCTGTTTCGCATAAAAGAACTTCCTTAGAAGTGCTGGAACTAGATGAGAAGTTGTTAAATCATAATTATCATTTGGACCATATAAATTAGTTGGCATTACCGAAATAAAATTACATCCATATTGCTCTCTATAAAACTCACACATTTTTATTCCGGAAATCTTAGCAATTGCATAAGGTTCATTTGTCGGCTCTAAAGAATCGGTCAATAAATACTCTTCTTTTAAAGGTTGGGGGGCATGTTTTGGATAAATACATGAACTTCCTAAAAATAATAGTTTCTTTACATTATTCTTATACGACTGATGAATAACATTATTCTGAATCATCATGTTGTCATACAAAAACTCAGCTTTATAAGTACTATTTGCAAGAATACCACCAACTTTTGCGGCTGCCAAAAACACATACTCTGGTTTTTCCTTTTCAAAAAATTCTTTTACGTGATCTTGCTCTCTCAAATCTAAATCTGAGGANGNNCTCANAANNAGGTTNNAATAACCTTCAGATTNTAACAATCTGAAAATTGNTGANCCAACCATNCCATTATGNCCAGCTATATATATNTTTGAGTCTTTAANCATCTTTTTTAGGTCTTTTAAAGAATTGNCCNAGTTTCGANANAGGTTTTCTTAATCTTATAAACATTGGTGGGTTNANNCCATTCATTTTCCAAGAAATATAATCCTCATTATTTCCCCTTAATCTATTCCAAATNGAATAATTACTAATTCCNCCTATTCTCATTTTTACCATTATTTTTGGNAAATAACTTATAGATATTTNNTTTTTATANAATAAACGTAAAATCATTTCATAATCGGANGCANTTTTCAAACGTATAGAGTACAATCCAAATTTNTTATANATCTCNTTTTTTACAAANAATGTNGGATGTGGTATNGTCCATCCTNTTCTNATNTTTTTNANATTAAAANTACCTGANTTCCANTANCTTCTNATACTATCTGTATNTATNGTATCAACATATAACAAATCNCCATANACAGAATCNACATCATTAAAANTAAAAACTTCAGCAANATCAGANANTACATGATTTGTATAATAAAAATCATCCGAATTTAAAATNCCAACAACATCTCCTGTAGCANNTCTAATTCCTTTNTTCATTGCATCATACAATCCATCATCATCTTCNGAAATAAGGNNGGAAATCTTATNCCCATATGANTTGATAATATCAATNGTATCATCNGTAGANTTTCCGTCAATTATAATNTATTCTATATTNTCATAATCCTGNGAAANAACACTATCTATAGTATCTCTTATAGTTTTTGANCTATTATAAGATNTCGTTANAATTGATATTTTTNGATTCTTATTCACCTTTCTNAATTATAAATACATGACAATTNCCATTTGTTCTGTCGTATNTCTCCAAAGTACAANCACTATCATTTATCCATGANTCAACATCCTTTTTAGACTGAAATGTTGCGATAGGAGTGATAAAATAGTCATAAAATATATTTCTTGTTTCCTGAAGNATCAACTTTTGTTTTCTGAATATNTTGTACATTAAAAAATGTAAAAGTACAAAAGTATTTTCCATAATNAAATTACCCANNTTNGTTTTATTTAAAACTCTTAAAAAGAATCCAATNTATTTATATAAAAAAGGATAATATCTGTACTTTTTATACACTGCNAGATACAATAATCCTCCAGGTTTTAATACCCTAACNCATTCCTTAAAAGCTCCAATAGTATCNCCNGTATGATGTANCACTCCATCACTTATTACCAAGTCNGAAAAATTATCTTNNAGAGGAATATCCANATTATTTNCTAGTANNAANTNTAANTTTTCAGATTGTACAAAATTCTTAGCAAANTCTAAAGATTNTCTACTTAAATCTACTCCTATCAGTTTGTTTGNGAATTTTGAGGAGTAAACTAAATTTCTNCCACATCCACAACCTANATCTGNNATNATTTTTNCTTCNGANTNTTCTATTACCTTTTTNAAATTAGGATTCATATTAGNTAGAATCTCTTCTTTTGAAGAATANCCATATTCGAATGGNNTGCTATCATAAAATGTTTNTTNCATNACCTTTCAACAATTATATTTTCCATTACCAACATATCCATCTTTGTTCTNAGAAAACAATCTAANGCCTCTTCNGGTTTATTTACAATNGGTTCATTTTCATTAAAAGAAGTGTTTAAAANNATAGGAACACCTGATTTCCTCTGAAATGNAGAAATTAATCTATAGNACCTNGGAGATATGTTTNTATTCACTGATTGNAATCNTCCNGTTCCATCCACATGNGTTACTGCAGGTATTNNNGAATGTTTCTCNTTCTTNATATCNTAAACTTTTTCCATAAATNNCACTTCATCATTCTGNACAAAATATTCNTTTACATACTCTTCTANAATTGANGGAGCAAAAGGNCTAAAACNTTCTCTTCTTTTTATNTTTTCATTAAGTAAATNCTTANCGTCTTTTCTTCTTGGATCTACTAATATAGATCTATGACCNAAAGCTCTTGGTCCAAACTCTGATCTTCCTTGAAACCAACCTATAACACCTCCATNNATTAATTTTTCTGAAACTCTTTCAAACAATTCGTTATCATTTAATCTCTCAAATTCAACTCCCTTCTTNTGTAAACAACTAATAATTTCTACTTCAGATGACNTTCTTCCAAAATAAGCAGTTTTAATCTCAGATAATCTTTCTTTATCAAGTATATGATTGTATAAATANAAAGCAGAACCAATNGAAGTTCCTGCATCATNTCCAGCAGAAGGAACATANATATTTTTAAATGGAGTGTTAGATAATATCTTTCCNTTTNCAACAGAATTTTGAGCTACACCTCCTGTAATACAAATATTTTCTAATCCTGTTTTTTGATGNAGTTTCGTTAAAATATGAAAAATNATATCTTCNGTAAATCNCTGTACAGAAGTAGCTAAATCTATATGANATTGATCTAAGTCATCTCCTTTCNTTCTTGCTTTNAAGAATAAATTTTCCCATTCTTCAGTAAATAANNATTCAATTTTTGGNTCTCCACTTTCCCAATCCATNGCAACTCCCNCTTNAAAATGTCTGAANTATTTTTTATTTAACTTAAAAAAACCATTATCTGTTTTCTTNACAATTTCGGAAAGTTCTTTTAAATATTTAGCTTCCCCATAAGGNGCTAATCCCATNACCTTATATTCGTCTCCATAATTTTGNAAACCTAAAAACTGAGTANCTGTGGTATAAAAAANNCCTANNGAGTGAGGATAATTTACACTATCCAAAACCTTAATTTTATTATCTGTTCCTATTGAAGTCATGGTAGAAGTAAAATCTCCAAAACCATCAATAGATAAAATTGCAGANTTCTTAAATCTAGAAGCAAAAAAAGCAGAAGCAATATGACTTCTATGATGTTCTATATTATGAACTTCTGCAGAAATATCTGACTCCTTTACGTTNAATAGATTTGCTAATTCAGATTTTATTGATCCTACTTTTTTAGAATTTAAAAGTCTATNTATAATAGATTTTATTNCTACTCTATTTTTTAGTGTGTGAATTATTTTTTTGGAAAAATTAGCTTTAGGATCTCTTGATATAGTAANATNATCTATATCNGAAATAGATATACCTGCATCAGANAAACANAATCTAATTGCTTCAGAAGGAAATCCGGCCCAATGTTTTATCCTTCTNAATCTTTCTTCTTCTGTTGCACANAGGANAANACCATCTTTTAATAAGCAAGCNGAGGAATCCCCATGAAAGGCATTTATTCCTAAAATATACATTACTTTTTCGTTATAAGGTTNAAGAATTTTTCAGAAACAATATCCCANTCATAATTTTCTTTCACNAAATTTTTACTATTAGATNNNGTAAAATCCTGTTTTTTAATCTGGTTTAAAGCTTTGNAAAAATCTTCTTTTCGGTTTTNAGCAAATATACCACAATTATNTTTGNTTATATCTTTCCAAGCAGTTTTATCTGAAACCACAATTGGAANTCCACATGCTAAAGCTTCTGCAANNACAATTCCAAAACTTTCAAATTCCGAACTCAAAGCAAAAACACTACNGTTTGATAGCAACTCTTTCTTTTGNTTAAAATNAACNAANCCTATTAAAAATATAGACTCATTTANTCCTAGTTNNTCNATTTGATCTAATAGTTTATCTTTTACTCCATNATCCGCTCCTGCTATTAAGAGTTTTGCATTTTTATTTTCCNTATNATACAAATTAAAAGCATCAATTAAAATATCAAATCTCTTTATCNNATGTAATCTACCNATAGANAAAATTACATCTGANACATTNTCAAAATCAAAATTTGTATATTTTTTNACTAGTATTTCTAGNNCAATTTTTTNTGAATCTTGAAAAGAATCAAANTCAATACCGTCNGATATAATACTCACATCTGAAGATGGAAAATATTTTAAAATGTCATTCTTCTCCAAGTAAGAAGAAGCTTGCCACTTAATCTTAGAAACNAAAGGTTTAANAAATAATCTAATCCATATTCTTTTTAGAAGACCATTACTCTTNTGAGTGTAGTCTGAAAAACTACCTCTAGGACANAAAACAACTTCTTTNTTTAGTACCCATGAGAAAAACAAGGAGAANATNACAGTATAATGAAACAAGTANTGAATATACANAACATCNGATTTTTTAATGTCAGAATAAATATTACACATAAAAGAAAAAGAAAACANATTNATTANCTGCTCATTATAATANCTAANAAAAACATTCTNTGCTATNTGTNTATGTTTTTTTNTNTTTANATTTTTAAGTTTCTNNTTTCCATTTGCATTTGTTGTAGACACATAAACCTCCACNCCCTTCTCTCCTATTTTTTTAGACAAATCCCATGTTGCAGAAATTGGCCCCCCATAAAATATAGCAGGATAGAAAGAAGAAGAAACTAAACAAATTCTCATTTTCTAATATGTTTTAGTTCATACCAGAAAGACAAGAAGTTATCTCCACCTTTTAAAATGGAATGAAACACCTTTTTTGATGCAAATTGAACTAGACTTCTTCTTTTTACATTATTGAAAACTTCATCATAAAAAGCACCTGGAATAGAAGAATATTGAGTTTTATATCCAACCCCTTCTGCTCTCTTAATAGTTTCTTCTGAAAATAATCCCTTGGGATAACAAATTGCAGATATCTCTGTACCACATATTTCTTGTAGAATCTTTCTAGATTTACTTAATTCTAATTTCAAATTAACTTCAGATAAGGAAGATAGCTTTGGATGAGTATGTGTGTGAGATTGGATAGAAACTAATGGGTTAACACATAGATCTTTTAGTTCATTCTCTGATATATAATTTTGTTTTCCTAAATAAGAGGAAATAATAAAAACTGTAACTGGAACCTGATATTTATTTATTATATCTATATTTTCCAACAATCCCCTCCATCCATCATCAAAAGAAATGGCAATTTGCCCTTCCTCTTTAGTGATTGTATTTACAATCTCTAGGTTATTTTCGCGAATAATATCTATATGTTTCTCAAACAAGTCTACAGGTGTTGACATATCAGTGAACCTAACATCAGAATGAATATCATGATAAAAAATATATTTACTCTTTTTGGATTTCTTTATCGCTCCAAAAAAACATATCAAAATATCTCTCAATTTAGTTGTTACAGACACTCTTTTATACTTTTAATTGCGTTTGATAAATTCTTTTTATACAGCTGATAATTCCAATGTTCTTTCATTAATTTTTCTGCATTCTCTGAAAAAACCTCACATTTTGATGGATTAGAATACATCTCCATCATCTTTAACTCTAACTCCATCCAATCTTCTATAACAAAACCTGTTAAATTATCAATAATTAAATCATGAACCGCACCTACTTCTTTATGAGCAATGATAGGTAAAGATGAGGACATCGCCTCATTAATTACCAATCCCCAAGCCTCAACAGATGAAGGAAAAACTAAAACAGAAGCATTTTTATAATATCTCAATAATTCATCATCAAAAACGAATCCTTTAAAGTGGATTTTATCATGAAAATACCTTTTCTTATAATCCTCTAAATTATCTCCACCACCAATAATAATAAGCTGTGCATTTAAATCTGAAAAAGAAGAAATAAATCTCTCACACAATTTATCTACATTTTTAGTATCAATTAATCTCCCTACAAATAAAAAGGTGAAAACTTCTGGAAATATCTTATTGTCTAAATAATACTTTTCATTATCTACCATCATTGGCATTAAGTATATTCTATCTTCAGTCATTCCATAAAAACGAAACAATTCTTTATGTGTCTTACTTCCTCCTGCAAACCCTATTACATATTTACTTCTGAAAATTATATTTAAATATATACTTTTTACTATTCGTTTAAAAATATTTCTAGGTATATTTAACTGAGTATCAGATTCTATTGCTATATATCTTTTTTTGAAAGAAAGGATATTGAAAATAAAGGTTAAAATAAAAGGATAGTTATTATATCCATTTATGATTATCAAATCATTTTTATTCCATATTTCACAAACCAAAGCAAGTTTGCTAAATAGATTTCTCTGATTTAAGAAATTCTCTTTATCAACCTTTTGACTAGATTTAGCTTCTGAATGCCCCCTAATAAAAACAAATGGTATCTTTAACTTTAAATAAATATTATTTATCAAATCTAAAGTATAAGAAGCTGGTTCAACAAAATACGAAAACACCCTCATTTTTTTATTTTTTTGTAAAGATATCTTAAGATTGAGAAGACATTATTTTTAAATCTGAATTTAAACTCTTGCCAATCTGAAGAAAATAAAAATACAGAATATAGAGATTTAATTTCAGGTAAAAAATTAGAAATCTTATATCCATAATCACCTCTACCAAAATTTATATTTATAGACTCTTTTTCTGAAAAACGAGAAACTAAAGATATGTAATTAAATAAATTAACCATTTTTGATTCATCATACATATCTATCCAAATAATTCTTTGACATTGATCGTTTAAAATAAAAGATATTGCATTAAAAGAAGTATTTGATTTTACAACACTTATACTTAACAATTTTTCTTGGTACAATTGTTTTATTAACTTAACTTGTGAAGTTGGAAGAAATGATTCATTTCTTATTCCAAATCCTATCATACTTTTCCTCAACTTATCTATATTCCTTTCAGGAAACTCATCTTCAGGGAAATTTAATATTTCATGAGTTTTACCTTTATTAATTTTTATAATTCTTCTAAATTCTGTTTTTTGCTTCGATTTATATCTAGAAGAATTTTTAGGAAAGTTTCCTTTTTTTAATTCTATAACAGAGTATTTTTCTGACTCTACAAAATTATCAATCAAAAAATAATTGATTAAATTAGATTCTTTTCTTAAGTTAATTAGATGTACACTTTTAATCTTAAGTTCCGATTGGATGTACTTGTTCACCCTATTAAAATCTATATCTTCCTTAGAAAGTATATCACAAAAATCAGAATGAATATCATTGATAAATCTTAAACGTTTATATTTATCGATATAGAAAGGGAAGATTGAGGTGATTTCATCATCTTTTAGAGCTAAAACAATAGACAGATTTATATATATGTTTTTTAAAGAATATTTCCAGGAATAATAATTAAACTCAAATGACTGGAAAACAGAATAATTCTGATTCTTTGTATATAATCTATCCCATTCCTTTTTCAGACTTTTAAATTCTTCTATATTTTTTACAATCTTATATTTCATGATTAGATAAGAATTTGGCATGCGATAGAAAAGAAAGAGACAGCCAGAATAAAAGAGTATGGAACTCATTAATTCCTGTAAATAGACTTTCAAAATTTGCTGCGATTAATGTGTAAATAATTACAAATAAGTATATGTTATATATTCCAGAGATATTCTTAAAAAATTGAATTATTTGTAAGCTCTTCCTAAACATTATCAAAACAACTAACCCTCCAAATAAAATACCATACTGAATTAAGATTGATAAATAACCATTATGCGCACCAATAATCAAGTTTTCTAGTTCTTCAGGTATTTCAATATCCTTTGGTAACCCTGAATACTCATCTAAACCATAACCGACAAAGAGCTTTTGTTTTAAATTATCTACAGCAAAATAAAACTGTTCAGTTCTATCGTTAAAAATTCCTTGAGAAGATATCCTATTGAAACTTGTATCTAAATTAGTATTTGAAATTAAGATAATACTAATTATTAACATTATAGAATAAAGGATATTTCTAATTGTAAATCCATATTTCATCACAAAGGACAAGACAACTGCAATAAGAACTGATCTTGAACCTGTAGATAGGGTTACAATAATCAATAATAACATCATAAAAATCTCAAAATTTGATTTCTTTTCGTTTTTTAAAAACAAGAAAGAAAA
The DNA here is from genome assembly GCA_002697625.1 of Flavobacteriales bacterium. Taxonomy (GTDB): domain Bacteria; phylum Bacteroidota; class Bacteroidia; order Flavobacteriales; family BACL11. The sequence continues at coordinate 7,798 of NZWX01000036.1, read as the reverse complement.
TGCAAGTATAGTTAGAGAAGCCAACATATTTGGATTCCAGATAATTCCGTAATACCTAGCAGACAATATGAAGGGATCAATAAATAATCCTACAATAACTACAAAGAAAATAATCTTTATAAGTAGCGGAAAAAAGTTATTCTTATAGTATTGAAAATTATGATATATAGATAAACTTATCAAGGCAAAACTCATAAATCTAGCCATTAAATATTCTAAGGATTGAAAATTAGATATGGAATCAAAAAACAAATAATAGACTAGATTAATAAAATTTAATGCCATTAAAAATGAAAAAGATTTATGAAAGAGAACCCCACGGATCTGAGATGGATTAACTAACACAAAAAGTAAACCTAGCCCCATTATTAAATAAAACAGAAAAGGAGCGACAGTATCTTTTGTCTGATTAATAGAATATAAAATTGTATTAAACAACATTAAAAGAAAACCATATTTATAAAACCATCTTATCATCTTATCATTAAAAATATTTTTTTCAATCGTTTATAAAATACTACAAAATAGAACAGATACACTATAATCGGAATCAATATATAATGATAAATACTAAACGTACTCTGATAATTAACAGCAAAGAAAATAATTGGGATAGATAAAAAAATCAATAAAAATAAATCACTACTAAAAGGAGAAATATTAATTTCTTTTTTTATGTAAATAAGTTGTGCAGTAGCAACAAATATCATAGAAAATATAATCAGTATAACAACAGCACCTAATTTGTATTCTTCTATAAAAATTAATGCAAGTAGAATACTTAAAGTTCCTCTTATTGTCTGAATAAGAAGCTCCTTCTTCTCAATCCCAGCCATAGTCATAAATACACCAGAGTTGCCAGCAAGTAAATAAATCATCCTAGCAATAATAAGGATAATTAAAAAGGGCTTATAAAGTAATATCTCCTCTGTTGAAAAATTATATAACCTTAAAAATACATCTGCAAACAATATCATTAAAATACAAAATGGGATTGTTAATATATTTACAATAAAAGTAGTTTGTTTATATAAAACATTTAACTCACTAATTTTTTTCTCCTCATATAACTTTGAAATCGCAGGAGCAAATATATTTCTTAAATTTCTATTAAGAAACATAGATAAGGCTGCTATTTGTATCAAAATCCTATAGATCCCCATTTGTTCTGGTAAAAGCAGAACCCCAATTAGAAAAGCAAGTCCTTGAGTAGAAAATAAAGATATTATAGAATTTGCATACATCTTTTTCCCATAAGAAAAGATACTGTTATCAATAAGATACTCATTATTAAATGATTTGTTATTGTTGAAAATATTAAATTCTTTTTTATTGAAAAAATAATACATTAAAAACAAGGTTAATAACTGAGTAAAGATGTCTATAGCTACCAAATAAAAAATATTATCAGTAAATTGGAAGACAAGAAAAGTCATAACTCCTCTTAATGGAACCGATATAAATGTTCCATATAACATTATTTCTTTTATTTTTAAAACAGAACGATATAAAGAGGTAATAACTCCCATAAATATTGATATAGGAGCATGAACTGATATGACAAATAATAAATAGGAGAAATTATCGTACTTTGGATATAAATATATATCTAATAAATCTTTTGTAAAAAACATCACTATCATAAATATAACACTAATTACAACTGCATATCTCAATGTTCTATAAATTATAATTGATGCTTTTTTTGGATCTTTATTTAATAAAAATGGGATAAACCTAAGAATTACAGATGGAATACCTAAAACAAGTAATGTATCCATAATAGTTGCAAAAATATGAGCAGTAGCATACTTACCATACTCACTCTTACCTACTTCTCCTACTATATAAGCGCTCACAAAAAACACTATCACATATCGAAATACTGAACCTAGTATCCCCCAATTTGCTTGTCTTATTATTAATTTGAGCATTCTTATTTAAAAACTATATTCAAAGATATCAATATCTTTTTGATAAATCCGATGAACTTTGTCAATCATTTCAGTAGTATAAACATCTTTATAGTCTTTCTTATTAGTCTTATTATAATAATCCAATTTAAACTCTGCTTTTAAAACATCGTTTATTTTATCTACTAATTTGTTGAGATTTTCAAACTGTCCAACATAATCAACTATGATTTTCCCATTTTTATCGCAAACAAAATCGTGTTGTGGAATAAAATGCGTAATTTCCCAAATTATCTTTTCATTTAGGCCCTTAAGTACAAAGTCCTCAAAATCTTTATAAATGGAAAGGTGTGTTTCAAATGCATTCTTATCATGTATATTGATTCCTCCTTTTTGTAAAAATTTATAAGAGGAATATAATCTATCCCATGGGTTTCTTACAATAGTAAAAGTAAAAAATCCAGAATATCTATTATTAAAAACTTGTTTATAATACCCAACAGATCTATGCCCTTCTAAAGTAACATCTCCAAAAATTGATTTTATTAAAGAAACACCAGCAGTTTTCGGGATATGAATAAATATTGTTTTAGATTCATAAAAAGAATTTATAAGAGTACCCTTTTGATGTATTTTATATAATTCTCTTTTAGCAAATCTTACTTTTCTTATTTTATTTAGTATTCTCTTAATCATTTATAAAATTATTATAATATCTAATTAATTAAATATCTGGCATCCATAAAAAATTACCTACTCTGAAATCATTAACATCTAATATCTCTATATCTTCACGATTAAAACAATGATAATCTAAATCTTTTAATACTTTCCACACATTCTCTCTTCCATTCTTAGAGCATTCAATAAATATTACCGGTCTGGATCTTTTAATAAGATTCTGTATTCCTAATATAACATTTCCCTCTGCTCCTTCAACATCAATTTTAATAAATGAAGGTGATAAATCTTTTAGATGTTGATATTCATCTAAAATGATGGTTTCTAATTGTAATGTCAGTACAGATTCATCGTTTTTATGCCATATCATACTAGCCGTAGAAAGATTTTGACCCATATTAGGTATTCTAAAATCAGTAATCTTATTTACATTAGACAACGCTTTAGAAATCAAAATAATATTGTTACATTTATTTAACTCTATATTATTCTTAAAATCATCAAGATTTGTTGGAACTGGTTCAAAAGCATAGACTAAACCTGAATCTCCAACCATTTTACTCATAGCTATACTAGTATATCCTATATTTGATCCAATATCAAAAACAATATCGTTTTGTTTAATATGTTCCTGAACAACCTTCTGGAAATGAGGCTCTATATCTCTAACAATCAAAAATAGTTGCCTAACAGGGTCGATTTTTAATAGTATCCCACGAAACAGACCTCTTCTCATTTTCATGACTCTTAATCCTTTTCCAAGTACTAACAACAATATCTTTTTGAACAATCCTCTCATATCTTATCAAGATGTTGTACCTTTTCTTTATCACATATAAGGTGAACTAAGAAATTATTAATTAAGTTTTCTATATTATAATTATTATCAAATACAATAGTTTCATTAGTTCTCATGACATGACTTATACGTATTTGCAGAGAAATAGGATCCTGCGCTTTTGCTAAAAAGATAGATTTCTTATTATCAGGTAAAAGTTCTGAAATACCTTGCCTCTCTACACCAATAAAAGGAGTATTAGTCGCCCAGCTTTCTAAATAAACACAACCTAAAGCTTCAAAATAGGATGGCAAAACAAATAAATCTATTTCATTATAAAAAATATTCAACTCACTATGTTCTTTCTCACGCTCAAAAATAATAATATCATCTAGATGATGTTCTTTCACATAATTATAACATTCATCTAATTTAGGCCCAGTACCTATTAATCTTAATAAGACCTTTTCTCCTTTTGACAATAAAATCTGAACAGATTTTATCAAAGTAATTTGATCTTTTATTGCCCAAAAGTTCGCAATGCATCCTATTGTAAACACTTCATTTTTCTTCACTTCCTTATAAAAAAATTTAGATGTATCTACCCCATTATATAGGACATATTCATCTTTTGGACTATAGTTATGAAATTCTTTTAATTGATCTAAAACTAATTGAGAAACTCCAACATTTAAATCTATTGCATTTATCCGCCTTAAAGTGTTTTTCACAAGATATCTTTTCTGAATATTTTTAATAAAATTACACCTCCCATTCATTAGTTGAAGAACATCTAATCCATGGTGTTGAACTATTTTTTTACACTTTAAATCTTCAATCAAATAAGAAGAAGGATAGGAAACATGAGCATGAGTAAAATCAATTTCTGAAATATAATGACTCTTTAAAAGTTGAAGGAATCTTTTTTTATTTATGGAATTAAATAGTCCAGGAAAAATAAAAAATGGAAGATCTAAAACTTTAAATATTTTAACTTTAAACCCTTTATATTCATAATCCTTTTCTGTAGAAAAAAAAGAAACAACTTTTATGACCTCAATTGTAAAATCAGTTTGATTTCTAATTTCATTAATTTGATCAAAAATATAGCTACCCACAAAAGATTTTTCTGAAGGAAAAAATGGAGAAATAACCAAATATGTTTTCTGACTATTCAATACAAGTTGGATATAAAGTTTTAAACTCTGGAAACTTTTGCAACACAAAATCAATAGTTTCCTTTTTCAATTCATCACGAAACTGAGCTTCCTCACCAGATCTAGTAAATTCACCCTTAAAAGAACCGTCTTTTGGTCCATTTCCATACGATTGTCCAGTATCCACTCCCATTTGCTTAACTTTCTTAAAATCCGATATTTCTACAGATTTTTTAATTAAATCTTCATCATAGGACCAATTTAAAAATGAAATTAAGGATGAAAGTTCTTTTCTACAATCTTGTTTCATCTTAGAGTAGTTCATGATAAAATCAGCATGTTTTATTGATGTTCTATAAAATTTTATCCACATATCAATTTTATACGCAACATAAAAATCAATGTCTTGCAATTTGGTTCTTAATTCTTTAGAATCATCAGAAAATGGTATCTCTCTATTTTTATAAAAATGATATGCCGAAATTAAAGTATCTAGTGGGTTTCTATGCATAAATATCTTTTTATCAAATAAATTATACGGTCGCTTATATATTTTATGAGTTCTATAAAATAATGGAAACCCTTCCTCTATGGCAAAAGTTGTTCCTTTGTCCATTACATTACTTTGCAAACTATTTAATCTGTCAAAGGTAATAGTATGGGTTTTTTCAGGGTTTATAAGTAAATTACTGTAGTTGTATAACAAAAATCTTAACCATGTATTTCCACTTTTGGGATAGCCATACATTAATATTTTGGGATCATTACTACCTTTCAAAAATTGTTTAAGTTTCTGATTTGTATTGTACCAATAATATTTATCTTTTAAATATGATATCATGTTAACTCTTCTATTACTTGTTCCCATTGATTAATTACTTTTTCCCAATCATATTTCAAAGACATTTCATAAGCTCCTTGAGAAGTAGTTTCTAGCAATTTAGAGTTATTCAATATTTCACTTAATTTATCTTTAACCTCTTCAAAGTTTTGTAAAACAAAACCATTTTTATCGGTCTCTATCCAATCAGAAGCTCCATAATTATCATATAACAATGAAGGTACTGAAGCTGAAGCACACTCTAGAATAACCTTTGGAAATCCTTCAGATTTTGATAATAAAATATTTAAATCCATATCTTGTAAAAACGACCCTATATTATTATGAGATATTTTTCCATGAAACACAACATTAATGGATGCTTGAGATCTTAAATCATTTCTTAACACTCCATCTCCAACAATATTAAAGGTAATATTTGGATAAATAACAGCTAATTCAAGAATTTCATCAACTCTTTTTCTTTTTATTAAACTACCAACAAAAATGATATTTTTTAGCGATTTTCTTGGGTGGTTGAAGTTTAATTCCTTATGCTCCACACCTAAAACTAGTGGTTTATTATTTATATTTACTCCACATGTTGAGTTTTGAATCAGATGTTTTGTTATTCCAAATATATTTACAATGTATTTAAAATAATTATTCATCTTATCTATTGATCCGAAACTATCAATCATGCTTTTGAGTCTTGTATCACACATATTTCCCTCAATAGTTGTAAAGATTTTAGTACCAAATAAAGGTGCAATTCTAAGTGCGAATTTTGGTGTAGATTGATGTTTAGGAACATAACAGACATCGGCCCAAAACACAGCTCTTATATATGCTATTAAGTTTGAAATAGAGTATAGAAAAGTATAAACTCTTATATAGGTTACTCCAGTAATATTTGGAATGTTTTCTGAACCTAGAACTAAGGTTTTAATTATATACTTCTCTTTATCAAGATGTTTTGAAATAGATTTACAATTAATGTTTTGTGCATTAATATGATTGATATATCCTCCTAAAAAAATCTTTTTCTTTCTCATTTTAGTAAAGATATAAATTTCTCTTCATCAAAACTACTATAGTATTCCGATTCCCATTGTATTACTTTTTCTGAGTATTCAGGGTAGTTATCATAAATATCATCTAAGTTTTTATTTAATGGATAATGGAAATCATTATTAAACATCCTAAAATCCTCTTTTAATGATGTAAGGAACACGGTGGGAATACCCACTGAAGCACATTCGAATGTAGTTGTAGAATATGAAGTTAGATGAAAGGAACATATAGAAAAACACTCAGACAACTGAGAAGGAGCCTGTTTTGTGTTCTTAATTTGATACAAATTCTCGACATCTACTTCTATATTAAATCGAGGATGATTTCTTAAATAAAAAGTGTATTCAGTATTATCATATATGAATTCAATAAAGTCGTTATATAATTTCTCATTCTGAGAAGGGGTATGATCTTCAGTAAATTGTAAAGTTACCAAAACATTTTTATTTACTATATCAGTATTTAGTTTCAAACTCTCTTTTTTAACACCTATAACATGAGCGTTATCTTTATAATAATTAGTACTATCTATTCTTTCTAAAATATTTTTAAAACCTTCACCAAAAAGTAATAATTGAATATTATTTTCACGAATCCTTTTATTCGCCTTATTCCCTTGACAATAACTCTCCATTGCGGAGTGAATTATTCCATGTTGTAAATCAAATATGTTAGATTCTTTATTTACATATCTAAATATTTCAATCATGCTTTGAGATAGAACAATAAGATTTTTATATCTAATGCTTCTTAATAAAGATTTTTTTAAAACCTTTCCAATACTTTTTTCTGAAAGTTTCAATTTTCTTAAAACTATTATAAAATAATAAATAAAATCAAAAGGGATTACATCATTATTTCGATTTTTATTTGAGTTTCTATCTATCTCTTCAAAAATTAAATAGCTTTTATTATTTAATTTACAACTCTGGTAGAAAGGTTCAAAAAATAGATTTTCATCTTGCACTCCTCTATTAAAATGTTGAGGATAATAAAATAATACATCTACTTCTTTAATGATGAAAAGATGTTTTAGAAAATAATAAAATGAATGTAAAAATTTAATCATACCTTATAATTAAAATATGGATTTAAATTTTTCAATTCCTGATTACAATAATTAATATCTTCAACTGACAATTCTTTTTTATATCCTCCTATTTTTGCATTTCTTACTTTTAACTGATCTCTTTCTTTTCCAAAATCCTTAAATCCGTCTAATTGATTTAAAAGTTCCTTATTTCTCATCTTATCAGCAGAAGAATTAGTATAGATTTTCTCAACTAACTTTGTTGGAATATGTAAATCTAAATAATCATTAATCTTAGTTAATACTTCCATTCCATTTTCCAGTAGATCTTCATATTTAATTAAT
>NZWX01000035.1 GCA_002697625.1 Flavobacteriales bacterium | reverse complement strand
TAAATTTTCCACAGTTATTTTTATCTCCTGGAGCGCCTATAATTGTACCGTTAGTAAGAGAAAAATCAGCTTGCATAGTACCTTCCCAGCCATCTATTTCTAAACCTTGATCACCATCTACTAGAATACCCAAGAAGTTATCTATTGTCCCACTATATGATTGATCGACATCAAACGCATCATCTCCTTGTCCCCATACAAGTACATTACTAACATCTACGCTTCCACCAAAACATTCTAGACCATCATCTAGATTTGCAATAATTTCAACATTACTTATAGTAGTTCCAGAACCGACTCCTCCTAGGGTGAGACCATTAATTTCATTACCCTCTCCGATCTCAGCGCCACCATGTCTAATTTGTACATAACGAAAAGTACCTGAGTTATCACTATTATTAGATGTGTTTCCTCCACCATACAGACCATTTGTTTCTGATACAGGAATTCCTTCAATTTGTAGTGGATTTGCATCGGCAGAGATATCAGCATTTCCTAGTATTAAAACACCTCCCCATAGTCCATTATCTGAGACTCCAAGATTGGTTCCAAAGCCTGACACTCCATCTGTAATGTCATCAGCTACAGATGTAAATACAATTGGATCAGATGCAGTTCCATTTGCATTTATTTTACCCCCCCTTGCCACTATTAGACATGAAGCATCTGCGCCAGTTCCTGCAGATCCTTTAATTACAGTACCTGCTTCAATTGTTAAAGTTACTCCATCAACCACCATTACTCTGCCCTCTAAAGTATAAATGTTGTCTTTTGTCCATGTAACATCTTCATTTATTTCACCACTATATGTAGTAGGAACTATTGGTGTAGGAGTAGGAGTAGGATCAGAATCTCCTCCGCACGATGCAAATAGCCCACCTATAAATACATACACTAGTATTTTCATTGTTTTCATTGTTTTCATTGTTTTTTTGTTTTTTAGTTTTTTATTATGGCTCCGTTTTTGGGTGGTTGCCTATTCCCTATTTTAAATAAATATATCTTGCCAATAAAGAGAGTACTGTTACTACTCTTATTAAAAAATCTTATCTCATTTTTGTAATGCTACTGTATAACCTAATCCTTTAAATGTTTTTATATTATTATTAGGAATTGCTTTTCTTATTTCCCTAATATGAACATCTACTGTTCTGTTATTTTTCCTTTTTTTACCCTTCCATATTTTCTCATATATTTCTTCACGAGTGTAAACTTTTCCTGGTTGTTGACACAATAAAGCGAAAATCAAGAACTGTTTTTTAGGTAATAAAAATGTTTTTTCAAATGAGTCAATTTGAAATTTCGATGTGTCAATAATTAATGAATTGCAAGAGATTATGTTCTGGTTATTATTACCAATTCTATTATATACTTGAATTAATTTTTTTTGAAACACTTTTGGTGAAACCAAATCATCAAGAATATAATCAACACCGGCATCATAAGCAGCGAGTTTAATATAATCTTCATACTTATTTAAATAAAGTATTTTATAGGATTTAATATTTTTTTTACTTAATTCCTCAAATATTTCAATGCCATTTGTATCATCTAAATCTATATCACTAATAATTACTGATGGATTATATTTTTCTATGTAATTTATACTATCAGAACCATTACTAAACATTTTAATTATTGTTTTAACAGAATTTTCAACATTAGTTTTTAAATATTCAGTAACATTTTTTTTATTACTAACAATAACTGTCTCTATCATTTATTTTTAAAATAATTTTTGACAAAAATGGTCTATTGATTAAGTAAATAGATTATTATAATTTTAAACTTAGTTTAAGAAAAAGTTAAATTTTAAAACATATAGTTAATTTAATGTTAAGTTTCTAGGATGTTAAAAAAATTGCTAAACTAGCAACGAGAGTTCCACCAAAAAGAAACCCACTCAATTGAGTGGGTTTCTTTATTTGTAATGACATAAAAACTATAATAACTTAATCGAACTTATTAATTATGAATGCAGCTGAACACTTTAAGGTATTTAATAAACTATTTTCTGATGAAAGTCTAGTTGAAGTAAAAGAAGCGAGACTTATTGCAGTTTCTGTCTCTGCTGAAATACAAATCGCTGCTGAAATACAAAGATTTTCTACTCTTCTTTATGGAAATGAATTTGGAATTGATAAACTAAATAAAATTATTTGAAAAGAGTAAGTCAAAGTTCGAAATAAGGACAGGGAGGTCCACCAAAAACAAACCCACTAAACAAGAGGGTTTTTATTTATCTATTTTTCTTTCATATTTACAACAATAATGAAGATTATTATAAACCTCATCATTTGCTCTATAAGACTCAGTATCATAACCTACATTTGCAATAGCCTTTTGAATCTCTTTTAAATTTGTTTTATCACTTATAAATTTAACTTTCATAAGACCCTTTTTACTATCCCATCTCGCATATTTCACACCATCAATAGATTCAGCAGTTTTTTCAATGATAGATTTGCACATTCCACAATTCCCCCACACCATAACTGATTCTTTTTGATATTTCTTATTCTGTGAAAAAGAAGGAGCTATAAATAACACACAAAAAATTAAAAACAGTATATTTTTTTTCATACTACAAATTTACATAAAAAGTTTATAAAAAAGGTCGAAACCGGGACCACAAGGAGTTTTACTTATCTCTTGCCAATTAATATTAGAGTATCACCACAAAAAACACTATGAGCTTGAACGTATTGATTATGATGATAAAATTAATTAAAACCAAAATCGTGGAGTTTTGATAAAGAAGAAAAAAAATAAAAATATCTGGAGAAATTTTTGATAACTTGTCACAAGAACACTATAAACTACTTAATGAACTAAAACAGATTATATTAAAGAAAACTGTTTTAAGAAACGAACATCATTTTCAAAAAAGAGACGTAAGTCATTTACTCCATATTTTAGCATTGCAATTCTTTCAATTCCCATTCCAAAAGCAAACCCACTGTATTTTTTAGAGTCAATTTTGCAATTTTCTAGCACGTTCGGATCTACCATACCACAACCTAAAATTTCCAACCAACCAGTCCCCTTCGTTATTCTATAATCAGAATCATTTTTTAATCCCCAGTAAATATCCAGCTCAGCAGAGGGCTCGGTAAATGGAAAGTAAGAAGGTCTGAGTCTTATTTTAGTTTTTTCTCCAAACATCTCTTTTGCAAAATAAAGAAGTGTTTGTTTTAGGTCCGCAAAACTTACATTTTCATCAATGTACAACCCCTCTACTTGATGAAAAATACAATGAGCACGAGCTGAAATAGCTTCATTTCTATATACCCTACCAGGTGAAAGTGTTCGTATTGGAGGCTTATTATTTTCCATATATCTCACCTGTACTGATGAGGTATGAGTTCTTAATAAAACATCTGGATTGGTTTGTATAAAAAAAGTGTCCTGCATATCTCTTGCGGGGTGTTCTTGGGGTAAATTAAGCGCAGAAAAATTATGCCAGTCCCCCTCTATTTCAGGCCCTTCACTTACGATAAAACCAATTCTGTTAAAAATCTCAACAATCTGATTTCTCACCAAAGAGATGGGGTGTCTACTACCTAAACCATCTAAACCTATAGGTTTTGTTAAATCAATATCATTTACCAACTCTTCCTCCTCAAAACTATCTATATAAGTATCTATTTTCTCCTGAACCAAATTTTTTAATTTGTTTATAGACGCTCCGAATTCTTTTTTTTGTTCGTTCGGAATTTTTTTAAAAGAAGCAAAAAGATTATTTAACAACCCTCTTTTCCCTAAATACTTAATTCTGAAGTTGTTTAAATCTTCTTCTGATTTAGGAACATACCCTTCTACTTTTTCAACTAGTTCTTGTACTTTTTCTAACATCTTAAATATTTACTTATATTTGCTTAGTAATTTAAAGTTACAAAGTAAACAATATTTTTATACATATCATGAAAAAGAAACTTCTTAAAATATCGTCCATATTATTAATACTTTTATTTGCTTCAACAACCTTTACTTCTTGTGAAAAAGCAAATGACACAATAGGGATTATAAAAGTGGTAAATTCCTCTGGTCAAGCCATGAGTGGAGTAACGGTTATTTTAGACCAACAAAACACGATTCCCGGAACAGATCCAATAGAAGACTTAAGAAGATCAGGCACAACTGACGCAACAGGAAAAGTCTCATTTACATATATATATGAAGCGATTTTAGATGTAAATGTAAATAAAAATTCAGGAAACGACACATATTCTGGTAGTGGGGTTATAAGACTGCTCAGAGGTAAAACAGAGCAAATTACTGTAGAAGCCGTAAAACAATAATTATTCAAAATACTTTAGTATCGCTTGTTTCATCAGGTTTTTCTGAGATTTTGCTCCTAACTTTTCTAATTTCTCCACTTCTTCAAAATGAGGCCACCCATCTTCATCAATCGACTTAAACCGATAATAACCAAAAGGGATCAACAGCCTACAGGTTGCAATATGTAGTAAATATGTTTTTTCTTCTTTGTCAAACTCTCTAATTCCTTGTCCTAACTCCTGCACCCCGATTAAAAACAAAATGGTTTTTAAACTCAACTCATCTTCAAAACTTTCTTCTAATTTTAAAACAAGCTCCTCCCATTTTTTTTCTAAATCTTCCATAAAGCAAATGTATTAAAATAGTATCTTTACACTATGAATTATATCGATATTATTATTTCTATTTTATTGTTGCTAGCAGCTTATAAGGGCTTCAAAAACGGATTGATAAAGGAAATAATTTCTCTTATTTCTTTAGTTGCTGGTATATATATTGCAGTTAACTTCTCCTTTTATATCGAAAAATATCTATCCAAATCTTTAACCAAATATGATGAATTTGTATCTATCATTTCTTTTGTATTGGTTTTTTTAATTGTATTTCTTTCCCTAAAGTTAGCGGGAGTAATAATGAGTAAGTTAGCAAACTCCTTACAACTAGGTCTATTAAACAAAACCCTAGGCTTATTGTTCGGACTTTCAAAAGCGTTATTAATTATCTCTATAGTTTTATTTGAGACAAGTCACTTGTCCGAAACATTTGGCAACATACTTCCAAAAAAACAGGTTAAAAATTCAGTGTTATACCAACCAACTTACAATATAATACCCACTATATCTCCAATTGCGAAAAAGAAATTAGGCTGGTCTGAGAATTTAAAAAAGTCGATTAAAGAAACAACAAAAGAAGTTAAAGAATTTATTACAGAATAGCTTTTATTGCTGGCAACTCTTTACCCTCTAAATATTCTAACATAGCCCCGCCGCCAGTTGAAATGTAACTAACACGACCTTCCATTTCAAACTTTTTAATTGCAGCGACAGAGTCCCCCCCCCCAATTAATGAAAAAGCCCCCCTATTAGTAGACCTACAGATAGCGGCTCCAATATTTTTAGTACCGTTTTCAAAATTACTCATTTCAAAAACACCCATTGGTCCATTCCAAATAATAGTTTTCGAGTTTTCAATTACTTCAGAAAATAATTGAATACTTTTTTCTCCAATATCCAACCCCATATAACCACCTTGTACACTGGTGATATCTGAATTTTTTATATCTGCATTATTATTAAAATCATTTGCGTTTACCGAATCAACTGGTAAAAGTAAGTTTACATCTAATTTGTTAGCTTTTTCAATTATGGATTTTGCTAACTCCAACTTGTCATCTTCTACTAAAGAGTTTCCTATATTACCACCCATAGCTTTTGAAAAAGTATACGCCATTCCCCCTCCTATAATTAAATTATCTACCTTATTAAGTAAGGAAACGACAACATCAATTTTCCCAGAAATCTTAGCTCCTCCAATTATAGCTGTAAAAGGTTTTTTTGGCTTGCTTAATGCTTTTTCTAAATTATCTATCTCGTCTTTCAACAATAATCCAAAATACTTTTCATTTGGAAAAAAGGATGCAATAATTGACGTAGAAGCATGAGACCTGTGTGCTGTTCCAAAAGCATCATTTACATATACATCCGCAAGCTCAGAAAGTTGTTTAGCAAAATTTATATCCCCTTGTTTTTCCTCTTTATAAAACCTTAAATTCTCCAACAATAAGATTTCTCCATTTTTAATGTTACGCGCTTTGTTTTTTGCAAGATCACCAATACAATCTTCTGAAAATGAAACCGTAGTCTTTAATGTTTTTTGTAGGTAATCAATAATATGTTGTAAAGAAAATTTATAATCTTTTCCATTCGGTCTCCCAAGGTGTGACATTAAAATTACTCTAGCATTATCATCTAATAATTTTTTTATTGTTGGTAAAGCAGCTGTTATTCTACTGTGGTCTGTTATGTTAAAATTTTCATCTAAAGGAACATTGAAATCTACTCTAACAAGGATGTTTCTTCCCTCAAAACTATAATCTAATAAACTTTTCATTTTACAAAAATAAACAAAGTAAAAAACCAAACGAATGATTTATTAAAAAACACTAAATTTGACGGAAATATTATTATGAAATTTTCAGAAATACCAGGAAACACAGAGATTAAAAAACAGTTAATTAATTCGGTAAAAAACAACCGATTAAGTCACTCACAAATGTTTTTAGGTGGTGGCGGTAGCTCAAAACTACCTATTGTTTTAGCTTTTACTCAATACATAAACTGTAAAAACAAACAAAATGACGACTCTTGTGGGATTTGTGATTCTTGTGTGAAATACCAAAACTTAACACATCCAGATCTCCATTTGATTTTCCCAGTACTTTCTATAAATAATATAAAAAAAGTAGTTTCTGATCATTTTATTACTCAATGGAGAGAAGAATCTTTAAAAAACCCATACCTAGATTTAGACATGTGGTTTGACGTGTTTTCGGAAGAAAATAAAACAGGGAAAACAGGTTATATCTACACACAAGAATCAGAGGTATTACACCAAAAACTTTCACTAAAACATTACGAATCTGAATACAGGGTTGTAATTATTTGGCTACCAGAAAAAATGATGCTTCACACCTCAAATAAATTTTTAAAATTACTTGAAGAGCCACCGAAAAAAACCCTATTTCTATTGGTTTCTGAAAATTCAGATTTAATTTTAAAAACAATCTTATCTAGACTACAAATAACAAAACTAGTAAATCATTCAGTAGAGGAAATACACTCAATTCTACAGAACAAATTTCCATATAAATCGAAGTCAGAAATAGACGCTTCAATAAGTTTGTCAGAGGGTAATATTGGTCGGTCCATTGAAATACTACTAACTGATAATTTTGAAGATGATAATTTTGAAGATTATCAATCTTGGATGAGGTTGTGTTATTCAGTAAATATTTCTGAAATAACTACATGGGTTAACCAAAGAAGTAATAAAGGCAGGAGACTACAATCGGTTTTTTTAAGATACGCGCTTAAAATGGTAAGAAATTGTTTAATTTTCCATTTTTCTGACCCAAACACACTGTTTATTACAGAGAAAGAAAAGAGTTTTTTACAAAAATTTCACCCTTTTGTTCACGAGGGTAATATTAAAAATATAACCGAAAAACTAGAAGAGAGTGTTGTAAATATTGAAAGAAATGCAAATTCAAAAATATTGTTTTATGAACTATCTCTACAATTAATGAAACTCTTAAAAGTAAAGCGTAAATTTGTAGAAATAAATTAAAGATTATGGGATGTGGAACAGGTGGTGGATGTGATGGTTGTGCAGTTTCTGAAAAAAGAGGCTGCGGAACAAGTTCAGTATTTAATTGGCTTGCAAAAGTTGACGATTCAAAAAGTAATAATTATTCTGATTTAGTAGAGGTACAATTTAAAAAGAATAGAAAGGGATATTTTCAAAATACAGACAACATAACAATATCTGAAGGAGATTTTGTTGCAGTAGAAGGAACTTCTGGTCATGATATAGGCAAAATTACTTTAATAGGAGAGATTGTCAACCACCAGTTAAAAAGAAAAAAGATAAACACAACCAAAGACCCACTTAAAAAAATATACAGACTAGCTAAAGAAAATGATATTGTAAAATTTGAGCAAGCCATAGATTTGGAGGACCCAACTCTAAAAAAAGCTAAACTCATAATAAATACTCATAAATTAGAGATGAAGTTAGTAGATGTAGAATATCAGGGGGATAAATCTAAAGCAATATTTTATTATACCGCAGAAAAAAGGGTAGATTTTAGAGAATTGATTAAGGAGTTTTCCAGAACATTTGGAATTAGAATAGAGATGAGACAAATAGGAGTTAGACAAGAAGCGGCTATGGTTGGAGGAATTGGGAGCTGTGGTAGGGAGTTGTGTTGTTCTACCTGGATGACAGATTTTCCAGCTGTTTCGACCTCCTCTGCTAGATATCAACAACTTTCAATAAATCCTCAAAAAATTTCTGGGCAATGTGGAAAATTAAAATGTTGTCTTAATTTTGAATTAGACTCTTACCTAGATTCTTTAAAATATTTCCCCAAGCCTAAACAAGTAGTAAAAACTAAAAAAGGAGAAGCAAAACAGATTAAAATTGATGTTTTTAAGAAAAAACTATGGTATGTATACAAAAGTAAAGACCCAGGTATTTTCGAATTATCATTAAAACAGGTTTTACAAATTATTGAAGATAATAAAAATGGAAAATCTCCATCATCCCTAGAAGAATTAATAGAAGAAAAAGAGATTAAGAAAGTAGATTTCAAAAATGTAGTAGGACAGGATAATATCAATAGGTTTGATAAAAAATCTAAAAAGAAAAAATCGAAAAACAAAAACTTTAAAAAACGTAATAGAAATAATAAAAGATCAGATAAAACACAAAATGAAAAATAGTGTCTCTATATATCTATTTATAACAATTTTACTCTCTTCTTGTACCAAAGAAATGATTCAGTATTATAGTTTCCCAGAAAAAACTTGGTACTCAGAAGAAAATGTTAAATTTAACATACATATTGAAGACACTACTCGCTTATACAGTTTAGATTTTGCTATAAGGCACACTACGTCTTATACTTATCAAAACATTATATTTTTCACACACCACTACCATAATGATATGAAAATATCAACTGACACTTTTAATATTGATTTAGCAGATCTTAGGGGTAAATGGTATGGTAAGGGGAAAAGAGATATTCGAGAGCTCAATGGCCTTGATTATCAAGTTGATAAATTCTATAAGAAAGGAGCTCACACATTCGAACTAGAGTTAGCTATGAGGGACAATAATAATATTAAAATAAATCAATTAAATCATATTTCGGATATTTCATTGTTTGTATTAGATATTAATGAGTAGAAAAAAGAAAATATTAATTTGGATGTTATGTTTAAGTCCGTTTTACGGATTTCTAATTTTAATGTATATTGTAAAAATTAACACAATATCGGAGAGTATACCTAATGATGGAGAAAGAACAGAGGGAATAATTTATTTTTCTGATTTAGAAAACCCCAAAAACAACTTATCCACTATAATATATTCTTCAGACGGAAAAATACTTGGGGAATATTATAAAGAAAACAGATCAAATACTCACTACTCAGATTTATCCCCTGTTTTGATAGACGCATTGATTTCAACAGAAGACATTAGGTTTAGGAATCATTCAGGTATTGATGTTAGGTCATTGTTTAGAGCTGTGTATGGAATTTTAACAGGAAGCAGTAGTTCCGGGGGAGCGAGTACTCTTTCTCAACAACTGTCAAAGATGTTATTTACAGGAAAAACCTCCTCCGGATTTGAAAGAGTAAAACAAAAATTAAAAGAATGGGTTGTGGCTGTAGAATTAGAAAAGAGATATTCAAAAAATGAAATTCTTTCTATGTATCTGAATCGTTTTGATTGGATAAATCAAGCTGTTGGAATTACCTCTTCTTCAAAAATATATTTTAATACAACTCCAAATAATTTAGAAATTAATGAAGCGGCAATGTTGGTGGGGATGTTAAAAAACCCCTCATTATATAATCCAAGAAGAAATCCAGTTGGCACACAAAACAGAAGAAATGTTGTTTTAGCACAAATGATGAAAAACAAAAGAATCACCAAACCTCAGTTTGACTCTTTAAAAGCCCAGCCTTTAAACCTAGATTATCAAAAAGTTGATCATAATGAGGGGCCAGCTCCTTATTTCAGAGAGCAGTTACGACCCATGATGAAGGAATGGTGTTCGAACAATAAAAAACCAAATGGAGAGTATTATAATTTATATACCGATGGATTGATAATATATACAACTATAGATTCTAAAATACAAGAACATGCAGAACAAGCTGTAAAACAAAAAATAAAGGAATTACAAGAGAAGTTCTACACCCACTGGGAGGGATATTCTAAAGCTCCATACCCGTCGGACTTTAGTAAAAAACAAATTAACGAGATTATTTTTCAAGGTATAAAGAGATCAGAAAGATATCGAAAATTAAAAAACCAAGGAAAATCACAAAAAGAAATAGAAGACATATTTAATATAAAAGTGAAGACAACTTTGTTTTCTTGGAACGGAGAGGTTGACACATTAATCTCACCTAGAGACTCAGTAATTTATAATAAGTTTTTTATACATACAGGTGTTATGAGTATGAGCCCTGTTAACGGTCATGTTCGCGCATATGTTGGGGGCATAAATCACAAGTTTTTTAAATACGACCATGTATTACAAGGAAAAAGACAAGTGGGCTCAACATTTAAACCTTTTTTATACTCGTTAGCAATACAGGAGGGAATGAAACCCTGTGATAAAATATTAAACTCTCCCGTTGTATTTGATAAAGAAAAATGGGGATTAGATAAGGATTGGATTCCTTATAATTCTGCAACAGATTTTGATGGACTTTCATTACCCCTAAAGTTTGGATTGGCTAATTCTATTAATATGATGACAGCTTATATCATGCATCAATTTGGACCGAACCCCGTTGTTGATATGGCTCGAAAAATGGGAGTGAGGTCTAATTTACAAGCGGTGCCATCTATATGTTTGGGAACGTTTGATTTATCGGTTAAAGAAATAACAGCGGCTTATTCCACCTTTGTCAACAAAGGTGTTTATACTGAACCCGTTTTCATAACAAAAATCACAGATAAAAATGGAGTGGTATTAGAAGAGTTTCCAACAGAGTCACACGAAGCGTTAAATGAGGAAACAGCAGCGATAATGATTAACTTATTAAAGGGAGCGGTAGATGGTGTGTATGATAAAGGATATCAAGAAAGGTCAATAGAATTAGATAAATGGAATAAATCTGGAGTAAGAGGAACTGCAAGGAGTTTAAGATACACTTACGATATATCTGCTGAAATGGGGGGAAAAACAGGGACAACACAAAATTATTCTGATGGTTGGTTTGTTGGTATAACTCCAAATCTAGTCACCTCTGTCTGGACGGGATGTGAGGACAGGTCCGCACATTTTAGAGGAGAAGATGGTTATGGAGGAAATACTGCTTTAACAGTTTTTGGTCAGTTTATGAAGAATATATACGAGGATGACAACATCACAGATATTACACAAGACGATGTGTTTGAGTATTCCGATATAAACATAAAAAACAAGGTAGAGAATAAAATGAATTGTAATCAAATAGACTTCTTAAACCCAGAACAAAATATTGAAGATGAAGAGTTTTAATTATGATAAATAAAACAGTAAAAAACATTGAACAAGCGTTAGATGGTGTTGAAAGTAACATGACTTTTATGTTTGGGGGTTTTGGACTTTCAGGAATTCCCGAAAACGCCATATCCGCTCTTGCTAAAAAAGATATTTTTGGTTTAATATGTATTTCTAATAACGCTGGAGTAGATGACTTTGGTCTTGGGTTGTTATTACAAAGAAAACAGATTAAAAAAATGATTTCGTCTTATGTTGGAGAAAACGTAGAGTTTGAAAGACAAATGTTATCGGGAGAGTTAGAAGTGGATTTAATTCCACAAGGAAGTTTAGCAGAAAGATGTAGAGCTGGCGGAGCTGGTATTCCAGCTTTTTTTACTCCAGCTGGTTATGGAACCGAAGTTGCTGAAGGAAAAGAGGTTAGAGAATTTAATGGAAAACCTCATATTTTAGAATCTGCACTTACAGCAGATTTTGCTTTTATAAAAGCCTGGAAAGGAGACACCGCAGGGAACCTTATTTTTAAAGGAACAGCCCGAAATTTTAATCCACTAATGGCAATGGCTGGAAAAATCACAGTTGCTGAGGTAGAACATCTCGTTCCTGCTGGCGAATTAGACCCAAATCAAATACACACCGCCGGTATTTTTGTACAAAGAATTCTACAAGGAGAGAAATACGAAAAAAGAATAGAACAAAGAACAGTAAGAAAGAGAGAATAATGGCTTTAGATAAAAACCAAATAGCACAAAGAATTGCTCAAGAGTTGGAGCATAATATGTATGTAAATTTAGGAATTGGAATCCCAACATTAGTAGCCAACTACATTCCTACAGGAATTGATATTGAGTTTCAGTCCGAAAATGGAGTACTTGGCATGGGGCCATTTCCATTTGAAGGAGAAGAAGATCCTGACATGATTAACGCTGGAAAACAAACAATTACAACTTTAGACGGAGCGGTACTTTTTGATTCATCAAATTCCTTTGCTATGATTAGGGGTCAACATGTTCAACTTACTGTTTTAGGGGCAATGGAAGTGTCTGAGAATGGAGATATCGCAAATTGGAAAATTCCGGGAAAAATGGTAAAAGGAATGGGAGGGGCTATGGATTTAGTAGCTTCTGCAGAAAATATTATTGTAGCTATGATGCATACGAATCGAGCGGGTGAAAGTAAAATTCTGAAAAGATGTAGGTTGCCAATAACAGGGGTAAATTGTGTAAAGAAAGTAGTAACAAACCTTGCGGTATTAGAAGTTACAAAAAATGGTTTTAAACTTTTAGAAAGAGCTCCTGGGGTAAGTGTAGAGGAAATAATAAACTCAACTGAAGCAGAATTAATTATCGAAAGAGAAACCCCTGAAATGAGATTTTAATTTAAACAATCAGTTAAAAGTTTTATTTGTTTTTTAGCAGATTTTTCTTCATATAAGATGTTGTAAACCGCTTCAGTAATTGGCATATNTACTNTTANNNTTTCATTTATTTCANCAATGCATTTTACAGNATAATANCCTTCCGCAATCATTTTTAANTGNAGTTGTGCAGAATNAATACTATANCCTCTTCCAATCATTTCNCCAAAAGNTCTGTTTCTACTAAATTGAGAATATGCTGTTACTAATAAATCTCCTAAATAAGCAGACTCTTTTATGTCTCTTTTTATTGGANGAACAGNATCAACAAAACGTTTTATTTCTCTAATTGCATTAGANACTAATACNGCTTGAAANTTATCTCCATANCCCAAACCATGACAAATNCCAGAAGCTAAAGCAATAACATTTTTTAATACNGCNGCGTATTCNGTTCCATANATATCNTCNGANACAGTTGTTTTTATATACCTTCCAGAAATAGNNNTTGCAAAAAACTCTGCTTTATCTTTATCNCCACAAGCAACAGTTAAATANGAAAGTCTTTCCAANGCTACNTCTTCTGCATGACAAGGGCCNGTAACNACACCGATATTNTNATACGAAACNTCATATTGATTATGNAGNAAATCTCCTACAATAGTATTGTTTTCCGGAACNATTCCTTTAATAGCAGAAATNACCACCTTATCCTTCANGGGNATNNTTAATTTTTTNAAAGTTTCTTTTAAAAAAGCAGAGGGNATTGCTAANACAATATAATCTGAATTTTTNACNACCTCATTAATATTAGAACTTAATTCTAATTTCTCTTTTTTAAGNTCTGCATCTGAAATGTAATTAGGGTTGTNNCCATATGTTTTTATGTGNTTTATTACNTCTTCATTTCTCATCCACCAATTNACAGANTCNANATTTTCGCACAACATTTTTATAATGGAAGTAGCCCAACTACCCCCACCNAAAACNCCTATTTTTTTATTTACATTCAANNTCANNANTCTTCAGAATTTGATTTTTGTTTTGGTTTCATTTGAGGGAAAAACAAAACATCTTGAATAGAGNTAGAGTTGGTCATAATCATACTTAACCTATCAATACCTATNCCCAACCCNGCGGTAGGNGGCATTCCATACTCTATTGCTCTAAGAAAATCNTCATCTAANACCATAGCTTCATCATCACCTCTTTTCNCTAATTCTAATTGCTCTTCAAACCGAGANCTTTGATCAATTGGNTCNTTCAATTCAGAAAANGCATTACAAATTTCCTTTCCATTACAAATAGCTTCAAATCTNTCCACCAAACCCTTNTGTTCTCTATGTTTTTTTGCTAATGGAGACATCTCAATAGGATAATCTGTAATAAAAGNTGGTTGTATTAANTNGCCTTCACATTTNTCNCCAAAAATNTCNTCAATTAATTTTCCTCTNCCCATACTTTTNTCTACCNCCACNCCNANTTTTTTAGCTGTTTNCGCTANAGCATTTTCATCCATTTNAGAAATATCNATTCCTGTAAAATGTTCTATTGCTTCATACATAGTATATCTTTTCCANGGTCTTTTAAAATCAATAAGNTTTTCACNTACTNNAACTTTAGTTGTTCCATGTAAATCCATTGCAATTTTNTCCACCATTTCCTCTACTAAATTCATCATCCAATCNTAATCNTTATATGCGACATAAAGNTCCANTTGTGTAAATTCAGGATTGTGAAATCTACTCATNCCTTCATTTCTAAAATCCTTAGAGAATTCATACACNCCATCAAACCCACCAACTATCAANCTTTTTAGGTATAACTCATTCGCTATTCTTANATATAATTCCATATCTAGAGTGTTGTGATGAGTTTTNAATGGTCGNGCTGCNGCACCTCCATATAAAGGTTGTAAAATAGGNGTTTCCACTTCCATATATCCCTTATCATTTAAATAAGAACGCATNGAATTGGTAAGTTNNGTTCTTTTAATAAACNCGTCNTTTACTTGCGGGTTTACTACNAAATCGACATATCTTTGTCTGTATCTTTTTTCAGGATCTGTAAAAGCGTCATGAATCGTTCCGTCTGCATCAANTTTTGGNAATGGTAATGGACGTAAGGATTTTGTAAGTATTTTTAATTCTTTTACTTTAATAGAGGTTTCTCCTACTTTTGTTGTGAAAACAACTCCTTTTATCCCAATAAAATCACCTATATCTAATAANTTTTTAAAAACCGTATTGTAAAGTGTTTTATCTTCNCCTTCNCATATTTCATCTCTATTTACATAAATCTGAATTCTTCCTTCACTATCTTGTATTTCTGCAAAAGAAGCTTTCCCCATTACCCTTCTACTCATNAACCTTCCAGCNATAANAACCTCTGTTTCATCACCTTCTGTNTAGTTCTTNTTTATATTTACAGAGTTATTNTTTACATCAAATAATTCTNCTGGATACGGATTTATACCTAGNTCTCTAAGNTTTTGNAAGCTTTCTCTTCTTACAATCTCTTGTTCTGAAAGTTCTCTACTCATTTGTAATTTTTTTTGCAAAGATAGGAATTCTTTTATCCTAATATTTTGTAATTTAGGCNTCTTTATANAAACACTTTTAAAACACTTTTGAATATGAAAATGAATGAATATATAGATGATTTTACACATCACCTCAAAGAAGCAATGGAGATTGGAAACTCCTCTAATTTAAATAAATCAGAAATTTCTTTTAATAATATTTTAATTTGTGGGCTAGGGGGATCTGGTATTGGAGGAACAATTGTAAATGATATTATTTCACCTGATTCAAATATTCCAATCACATCAACGAAGGATTATAATGTTCCTAATTTTGTTGATGAAAATACTTTAGTTATTGCATCATCTTATTCTGGTAATACAGAAGAAACCATTTTTGCATTGGAAAAATGTATAGAAAGAAACGCTGAGGTTTGTATTATAACTTCTGGAGGAAAATTAAAAGACATAGCGATTGAAAAGAACTTTAATTATATTATCATACCAGGAGGACATCCACCAAGAGCTATGTTTGGGTACGCTTTTACAGAGTTGTTTTATGTGTTAAATAAGTATGGAGTTATTAATGACTCTTTTAAGAATGATTTTAAAAAGGCTATTCAACTTTTAAAAACAGAAAAACAAGACATACAAAAACAAGCGCTTTTATTAGCGGAAAAAATGTATAACCAAACCCCAGTAATTTATGTAGCAAGTGGTTTTGAAGGGGTTGCGGTTCGTTTCCGTCAGCAAATAAATGAAAACAGTAAAATGCTATGTTGGCATCATGTCATTCCAGAAATGAATCATAATGAACTTTTGGGTTGGAGAACAAATGTGGATAATTTGGCGGTAGTATATTTCCGAAACAAATTAGATTACGATAGAAATCAGATAAGAATTGAGATTAACAAAAAAGTTCTTTCAAAATTTACCCAAAACATAACTGAAATATGGAGTAAAGGAGATTCGGTTATCGAAAACACTTTGTATCATATTCATTTAGGTGATTGGGTAAGTTGGTATTTGTCTGAAATGAATAATGTAGACGCGGTTGAGATTGATGTAATTAATTATTTAAAAGAAGAATTAGCAAAACTTTAATGAATAAGAAAGTAATATTTGAAGATTTAGGAATGATTGATTATAAAAGGTGTTGGGAATATCAGGAGGATATTTTTGCAAAAACTATTGAAACAAAAACGAGTAACAGAAGAAACTCTACAACAATTGAAACTACAAACTTGCTTATTTTTTGCGAGCACCCCCACGTATATACATTAGGAAAGAGCGGAGATGAGAAAAACCTTTTGGTCAATGAAGATTATTTAAAAAGTAGAGGAGCGACATTTTATAAGATTAATAGAGGAGGAGACATAACTTATCATGGGCCGGGACAAATTGTAGGGTACCCTATTTTAGATTTGGAGAATTTTTTTACAGATATTCATAAATATCTTAGGTTGTTAGAGGAAGCGGTAATTCTTACCTTAAAAGAATATGGATTAAACGGAGAAAGATCAGCAGGAGAAACAGGAGTTTGGTTTGATGTAGAAACCCCAAAAGCAAGAAAAATATGCGCTTTAGGAGTAAAAACAAGCAGATGGGTTAGTATGCATGGATTTGCTTTTAATGTAAACTCAGACTTATCTTATTTCGGACACATTATACCTTGTGGAATAACAGACAAACAAGTAACTTCCTTGCAAAAAGAACTAGAAAGAGAGGTAGATATGGAAGGGGTAAAATTCAAACTAAAAAATCATATTTCAAACTTATTTGAAATGGAATTAATTTAAGATGAAAAAAAAACTAAAATACATATTGATAGTTTTTGCAATTTTAAATTTGCTTATTATAGTAAGTGGTAAAACGTGGATTTATAAAGCTGTTTCCGTAACTTATCTTAATGGACATACTTCATCTTATATTCATGACTATATTTTTTTCCCTTCTAACAAAATTCAAGATGGAGACCATCAAAAGTGGTTAATCTCTTCAAAATATAATAAGCGAGATACAACAAGCATGCAGTTACCACAATTTATTCAAGAATTAAATGATAGTCTCGAAACAACTGCTTTTTTGGTTATTAAAAATGATAGTATTTTATATGAGGAGTATTGGCATGGGTATTCAGAAGATAGTTTGAGCAACTCTTTTTCTATGTCTAAAAGCTGGGTTTCTACTTTGATAGGCATAGCTATTAAAGATGGAAAGATTCACAATGAAAATCAAAAGGTGTGTGAATTTTTACCAAATTTTTGTGGCGAAAATGAAAAAGATTTAAGTATAAAACACCTTCTTACTATGAGTTCTGGACTTGATTGGGATGAAAATTATTACAACCCAATAGGACAAACCGCTGAAGCTTATTACGGCACCAACCTT
The DNA here is from genome assembly GCA_002697625.1 of Flavobacteriales bacterium. Classification (GTDB taxonomy): domain Bacteria; phylum Bacteroidota; class Bacteroidia; order Flavobacteriales; family BACL11. Next base: position 25,446 of record NZWX01000035.1, on the reverse strand, counting down.
AAGGATTTGGTTATGAATTTAAAAGTTATTGAACCTTCAGGAGAAGTGTTTAAATATCATAGTTCATGTACTCAGTTATTAGCGTTTGTTTTAGAACAAGCTACCGGAAAAACCATTAGTGAGTATACTTCAGAAAAACTTTGGAAGCCCATGGGAGCAAAGCACCCCGCACTTTGGAATACAGATGTTCAAGGTGGTGATGAGAAAGCTTTTTGTTGTATTAATTCAAACGCAAGAGATTTCGCTCGTTTAGGAAAATTATATCTAAATAAAGGGAACTGGAATGGGACTCAATTGATAGACACCTCCTTTGTTGACAAGGCAACTTCTTCAGCAGATTTGTTAGATGAGAATGGTTTTAAAAACACAAATTACGGATACCAATTTTGGATTGCCGAAAGAGGGGGTTATCAAGTATTTTATGCTAGAGGATTATGGGGTCAATATGTAATTTGTATTCCTGAGCTAGATATGATAGTAGTAAGATTAGGTAGAAAATTTGCAGAATGTTCAGATGACGGACACCATCCTGATTTTTATAAATTTATAGACGCCGCGCTAGAAATGTATAACTAATGTTATCAGATTTAAAAATAAATAAAGTTCTCTTTTTGGATATTGAAACAGTTCCCATTAAATATAATTTTGAAGATTTATCTCCAGAATTTCAGAAACTTTGGGAAGAAAAAACAGCTTGGCAAAGAAAAGATGAATTTACTCCTTCAGAGTTTTACAAACGGAAGGCGGGTGTAATGGCTGAATTTGCTAAAATCATTTGTATTTCGGTGGGGTATTTGTTTGCCGAAAAAGGAGAACAACATTTCAGGATAAAATCATTTTATGGAGATGATGAAAAAGATCTTTTAAAAGAATTCAACACCCTCTTAACCACACAATTTTCAACTATACAACACCAGCTTTGCGCTCACAATGGTAAGCAGTTCGACTTTCCTTTTTTAGCTAGAAGAATATTGGTGAATGGACTTAAGCTACCAAAAATTTTGGATATCGCGGGTAAAAAACCATGGGAAGTAAATCATTTAGATACAATGGAGTTATGGAGGTTTGGTGATTATAAAAATTACAGCTCTATAAAATTACTATCCGCTCTATTTGATATCCCGACTCCAAAAGATGATATTGATGGAAGCCAGGTTGCTAGAGTCTATTGGGAAGAAGGAGACTTGGAACGAATAAAAACTTATTGCCAAAAAGACACACTTACAGTAGCTCAGTTACTGTTAAAATATAAAGGAAAAGATTTAATAAAAGAAGAAAACATAGAGTTTGTATAACTGATAAAGAAAAACTACTTTTATACGCTTAAAAATATAAAAATAAAATGAGTAACACATTATTAGAATTTAAAAATTTAGTAACCGAGTTTAAAACGGAAGGATCCTCTGTAAAGGCAGTAAAGGGAGTGAGTTTTACATTAAACAAAGGCGAAACTATAGGTATTGTAGGGGAGTCTGGATCAGGAAAGTCAGTTACTTCACTTTCAGCTATGAGATTAATCCCAAATCCGCCAGGAGAAATTACGGGAGGAGAAATTATTTTTCATAAAAACGATGGCACTTCAGTTGATTTACTTAATATTTCTGAAGAAGAAATGAGAAGTTATAGAGGAAATGATATTGCGATGATTTTCCAAGAACCAATGACTTCTTTAAATCCTGTTTTTACTTGTGGAGATCAGGTTATTGAAGCTATTATGTTGCATCAAAATGTTACCAAGCAAAAAGCAAAAGAAGTTACTATAAAACTTTTTGAAGAGGTTCAGCTACCAGAACCAGAAAGGATTTACTCTACTTATCCTCACCAAATTTCTGGTGGACAGAAACAAAGGGTAATGATAGCAATGGCAATGAGTTGCCAACCATCTGTATTAATTGCGGACGAACCAACTACAGCATTAGACGTAACAGTACAAAAAACAATTTTGGAGTTGATGCAAAAACTTCAAAAAGAAAGAGATATGGGAATAATGTTTATTACGCACGATTTAGGAGTTATTGCAGAACTTGCAGATAAGGTTGTGGTAATGTATAAAGGAGATATTGTGGAACAAGGAAATGTTTGGGATATATTTACAAACCCCCAACACCCTTATACAAAAGGATTATTAGCTTGCCGTCCCCCTTTAGACAAAAGATATACTTTCTTGCCAACAGTTTCTGATTTCATGAAGGTTGATGATGGTGGTAATATTATAGACAATGGCATTTCTGTATTGGACTTCACTAAAGATTTAACCATACCAGATAGCAATAGAAAAGCAAAACAAGAAAAACTGTTTGCACAAGAACCAATTTTACAGATAAAGAATTTAAAAACTCATTTTCCTATTAGAAATGGATTTTTTGGTGGAGTTACTGGACATGTAAAAGCAGTGGATGACATTAGCTTTGATGTGTACCCTGGAGAAACATTAGGTTTAGTGGGAGAAAGTGGTTGTGGTAAAACGACTTGTGGTAGAACTATTTTACGACTTGAAGAACCAACATCCGGACAAATGATTTACAAAGGCAAAGATATTGTTAAAATGAACGCGGAAGAATTAAGATCTTTTCGTAAAGAAGTACAAATTATTTTTCAAGATCCATATTCTTCTTTAAACCCTAGAATGACTATTGGTAATGCAATAATGGAGCCTATGCAAGTTCATGAGATTTTAGAAAATGACGAGCAGAGAAAAAAGAGGGTCGAAGAACTTTTAGCAAGAGTAAGTTTAGACCCCTCACATTTTTATAGATATCCACATGAGTTTTCAGGGGGACAAAGACAAAGAATTGGTATTGCTAGAGCTTTAGCGGTGAATCCTAAATTTATTATTTGTGATGAGTCCGTTTCCGCATTGGATGTTTCAGTACAAGCACAGGTTTTAAATTTGTTAAATGAGTTAAAGGAAGAATTTGGATTGACCTATATTTTTATTTCTCACGATTTATCTGTAGTAAAATACATGAGTGATCGAATGGTGGTTATGCAAACGGGTAAAATTGAAGAAATGGGAGACGCAGATCAGATTTACAACAAACCAGGAACAACCTATACTCAGAAATTAATTGATGCAATTCCGGAAGGAAAATTAGAGGATATTAAAAAACACTTAGCAAGCAAGGGGGTTAAAGTTGGTTAAATGGGAAGAGGTAAAACAATTCAAAATCTGTAATGATAGTTATTTGGTTAATGGAACAACTACTTTTAAAGAGGAATTTGTTACCTATGGTGGTATAAGTTTAGAAAACGTAAACTTTAAAACCGTAGAGAGTAAACATATAAAAAACCTTGACTTTGCGGGAGAAATACCGGATGTCGATGGCATAATAGGTGGTTTTAATTTTCAAGCAGCATGGATAACTGCATTTATTGCCTCAAAACTAAACTAATGAGCGAAGCAAAACTTACCAGAATAAATAAATTTCTTTCAGAAATTGGATATTGTTCGAGAAGAGCAGCAGACAAGCTAATAGAGCGGGGAAGAGTGAAAATAAATGGAGAGGTTCCGTTGATGGGAACAAAAATTTCAGATGAGGACGAGGTATGTGTAAATGGAAAAGTAGTACACAGAGCTAAAAAGAAAAAAATGGTTTATATTGCCTTTAATAAACCAAGAGGAATTGTTTGTACTACTGATCAGATAAGAGAGAAGGACAATATAATTGATTATATCAATTATCCCACAAGGATATTTCCTGTTGGAAGATTGGACAAACCCTCAGAAGGGTTAATTTTCCTCACTAATGATGGAGATATTGTAAACAAGATCTTAAGAGCTAGAAATAATCATGAAAAAGAGTATGAAGTGTGTGTTGATAAACCCGTAACAAAGGAATTTGTGAGATCCATGCAGAATGGAGTTCCCATTCTAGATACGATTACTCGAAAATGTAAAGTGAAACAAACAGGAAAAAAGACTTTTAAAATTATCTTAACTCAAGGTTTAAATCGCCAAATTCGTAGGATGTGTGAATATTTAGGTTACGAGGTAAAGCAGTTAAAAAGAGTAAGGATTATGAATATAAATTTAGATGTAAAATTAGGGGAATATAGAGATTTTACTTATTCAGAGTTAAATACACTAAACCAACTTCTATCCAACTCTTCTAAAACGTTTGATAAGGATTTATAATTTTTCCACAACCATATCCCACAAATTTTTACGAGCAATTAAGGAACTGATAGCTGTTTCTTCAACTTCCTTCCATTTCTTTTCATCCTCTCCGCATAAATCAGAAATAAGTTGTAGAGCAAGCGGCCCGTGTTCTCCTCCATCTAATTCAATATGTCTTTCTAGATAGTACACAAACTTATCTAGTTTATTATCGATATTGTATTCCTCTACAATAGCGGTAAACATATCTGGTATTAAATCTTCTCTACCAAATGTAAAAGCAGAGGCAATTTTATGGGCCTCACCGCTGTTTATCACATCAAAAGTAGATTTTAAAAAACTATTAATCCCCTCGCTTACCGATGGAATATTATTTTTAGAAACATCAGCTACAAAACATTCAATTGGACCTGTATTCGCCCCTGATTGTTTCATAGCATCTAAATACATTTCATAGTGTGAAGATGGGTTTCCGTCTGCGTCTACATCACTTTCTTCTTCCAAAACAATAGAGTTTATTAACCTTCTTATTTGTGTGTCACCAACAGGTTTCCACGGAGATGAGGTACAGGTAAGTATAGATTGTAGAGCTTTCAACAATGACATAAAATCCCAAACAGCATACACATGATGTTCCATCAAAACAGCAATATCTTCCACGCTATTCATTTTTTTATATAGTGCGTGATTTACAATTTTCTCTTTATAAGATTGAATATTTTTATTTATTTCTAAAATTCTAGGATTCATTTTTTCTTTTATAGACTGGAACAGCCGAGCAGGCCTCTCCAAACATTAAACTACTAACACTATTTTGCAATTTTTGTGTAATTGCAATATATAACGATTCACTCAAAGGGATATTGCCACAACCCTTTACAATCACTTTTTTTTCTTTAAATTTTTCAGAATCTATATCAAAAATATTTTTTAATAAGATTTTTTGAAAAACCTCTTCTTTAGTTCCAAAATAAAGGTTAGAACAAATAGGGATTAAATAAGATGAAACCAACATGTAAGCCCACATAGGAATAATAGCTTCTGCACTACAATAAAGAGCTACTGTATCTCCTTTATATCTTGAAAAATCAAACTCTTTTAAGAAGGATCGAAAGTCTTTTTCTTTTAAAATAATTCCTTCAAACAACAAATCTTTTACATCAAAAATTAGTATGTTTTCTTTAGGAGCATAATCCGAAAGATCAATAGTAATTAATTTACTGTTAGCTACTCTGTTTACAATTTCTTTACTCATTTTTATAACATTCCCAATTCTAATTTTGCTTCTTCACTCATCATATCTTTTGTCCATACAGGTTCAAATACTATTTCCACAGAAACATCTTTTACGGCAGGAACAACCTTTACCTTTTCCTCAACTTCCACAGGAAGAGTTTCAGCAACAGGACAGTTTGGAGAGGTTAGTGTCATCGTAATCTTCACGTCACAATCTTCACTTACATGAATATCGTAAATTAAACCTAAAGCATAAATATTAACAGGAATTTCAGGGTCATAAATTTCACAGATAACCTCAACCACCTCTTCTCCAATCTTTTGTAACTCTTCTTCTGTTTTCATTATATTATTTGTCTAGAGCTATCGCGTACAACTTCATTTGTTTAATCATTGATAACAAGCCATTCGCTCTTGTAGCAGAAAGCTGTTCTTTTAATCCGATTTTATTAATAAAGTCTAAATCTGCATGAGCAATATCATTTGCACTTTGTCCGGACAATAACCTAATTAATAACGCAACAATACCTTTAGTCATAATAGCATCACTATCAGCAGAAAAGATTATATTACCACTATTTTCTTCAGCATGTAACCAAACCCTACTTTGACATCCCTTTATTAGGTTTTCTTCAATCTTATACTTTTCATCAATAGCAGGAAGATCTTTTCCTAAATCAATTAGGTACTCGTACTTCTGAATCCAGTCCTCAAACATGTCGAAATCTTCTAATATTTCTTCTTGTATTTCTTCAATCGTTTGCATATTTATGACAACATTTGTTTTGCTTTTTTAATAGATTCTATACAAACATCAATTTCTTCTTTAGTGTTGTAAATTGCTAAAGAAATCCTTGCGGTTCCTGGAATATTAAATCTTTCCATTATTGGTTGTGTACAGTGATGGCCTGTTCTTATAGCGACTCCCATTTTGTCTAATAAAACACCAATATCATAGGGGTGAATCCCTTCTATATTAAAAGAAATAATTCCGGATTTTTTTTCAGACGTGCCATATATCTTTACCCCTTCTATTTTTAATATTTCCTGAGTAGCGTACTCTAAAAGATAGTTTTCGTGCTCTGCAATTGTATTAAACCCTAAATCAGAGATAAACTCAATCGCAGACTTAAAAGCAATAACACCAGCAATATTAGGGGTTCCCGCTTCAAATTTATGAGGCAAGCAAGCGTAGGTTGTTTTTTTAAAACTCACGTCTTTTATCATTTCTCCCCCTCCTTGATATGGTGGAATTTCATTCAAAATATCTTCTTTTCCATACAACACTCCAACTCCAGTTGGTCCATACATTTTGTGGGCTGAAAAACAATACATATCCACATCTAATTCCTGCATATTTAGAGAAATATGAGAAGCCGCTTGTGCTCCATCAATTAACACTCTCGCTCCAATTTTATGAGCTTTTTCAATAAATTCCTTTATTGGGTTTATAGTGCCTAATGAATTAGAAATATGAGAGAGGGCTACAAGTTTTGTTTTTTTAGACAGCAGACTTTCAAATTTATTGACTTCTAACTCTCCATTATCTTTTAGTGGAATAATTTTTAACACTGCCCCACTATATTCACAACACATTTGCCAAGGAACAATATTTGAGTGATGTTCCAGCTCAGAAATAATTATTTCATCCCCCTTATTTAATAAGGAGCGGAAACCACTAGCCACTAAATTAATAGAGTCTGTAGTTCCCTTGGTAAAGATTATTTCATGTGTGTGTTCAGCTCCAATAAACTCTCTAATTACCTCTCTAGTCTCTTCAAACTTATCAGTTGCTAAACCACTTAAAAAATGAACCCCTCGATGAACATTAGAGTTTTCCTCTTTATAATAATTAGAAACTGTATCTATAACTGATTGCAATTTTTGAGTAGAAGCTCCATTATCAAAATATACCAAATCCCTTCCATTTACTTCTCGTTTAAGTATAGGAAATCGTTCTCTTATTTTGTCGACTTCAAACATTATAGAGAAAAATCTAAATTAACATTTAATTTATGTGCCAATAATTTTTGAGAAAGGTTTTTTAATTCAGGAATAGATAGGCTTTCAATAACTTCCGAAGCGAAAGCATAAGTTAGAACCGCTTTTGCTTCAGAAATACCGATACCTCTACTTCTCATATAAAAAAGAGCTTCTTCATCTAATTGACCTATCGTACATCCATGGCTACATTTTACATCATCTGCGTAAATTTCAAGTTGAGGTTTACTGTCAATTGTCGAGTTATCACTTAATAATAGATTATTGTTAGCTTGAAAAGCATCAATCTTTTGAGCGTCTTGTCTCACCATTATTTTACCATTAAAAACCCCCCTCGAATCTTCTAGATAAATCCCTTTATACATTTCATTGCTTCTACAATGAGCAGTTTTATGGTCTACAAAAGTATGGTTGTCTGCAAATTGATTGGCATCCAAAAGAGAAATACCGTTCATATTACTTTCACAGTTAGATCCATTTTGTTCAAAATTTAAATTGTTTCTTATAAAACCACCTCCAAAAATTAAGGTGTTGACCTCACAAACAGAATCTTGATTTTGAAAGATATTCATACAGTCTATTAGCTTGGATTCTTGTGTGTTATTCTGAATTTTATTGTATTCAACTTTTGTATTTTTATTACACGAAACATGTGTAAAATGATTTACCAATGTAGAAGATTTACTTAGGTCTTGTATGTTTTCTACTATTTTCACCTCTGAATTTTCTCCAATAATTATTCGGTTTCTATATTGAGAAAAACTGTTTTTGGTAAAATTGAAGAATAGTATTTCTATAGGATTTTCAACCACAATGTCTTTTTCAATTATAATAGTAAACCCACTTTTAGCAAGAGCGGAGTTTAGTTCTGAGATAGCGTCATTATTTCTGCAATCAAAATCAGAAAAACCAGTAATTTGAACCCCTTTAATCTCGGGTGAGAAAACTAGATTACCATCAACAAACACAATCTTGTCTTTTATACCTAAACTATATTTGTTAATTATAGAATTGTCAATTTCTGAGAACTCTGGAAATAGGTTGTACTCAGATTTAACAATTTTTTTTAAAGATGTATATTTCCACTCTTCATCGCTATTAGTAGGAAACCCTTTTTTAATAAAAGAATCAAACACCACCCTTTTATCTTTAGACAAATTTTGATGTTGAGCATATTTTGCTAAATTATCAATTAACCCCACTCTATTATTATTTTTTAGTTATCCAGTCGTAACCCTTTTCCTCTAATTCAAGAGCTAATTCTTTACCTCCAGACTTTATAATTTTGCCATCATGTAAAACATGAACAAAATCAGGAACAATATGCTCTAATAATCTTTGGTAGTGGGTAATCAAAATTGTAGCGTTGTCCTTAGTTCTCAATTTATTTACACCGTTCGCAACAATTCTTAAAGCATCAATATCTAGCCCGGAGTCTGTTTCATCTAAAATAGACAATTTAGGCTCCAACATAGCCATCTGAAAAATTTCATTTCTTTTTTTCTCTCCACCAGAAAAACCTTCATTCATATTTCTAGACAAATACCCCTTTTTGATACTTAATAACTCCATTTTTTCTCGCATCATTTTTAATAAATCTTTCACGGGCAGAGGGTCTTGACCCAAAGCTTTTCTTTTTTCTGTAAGTGAGGTTTTTATAAAATTAGAAACGGAAATTCCAGGAATTTCGATAGGGTATTGAAAAGAAAGAAAGACTCCTTTATGAGCTCTTTCCTCAGGATCCATATCCAATAGATTTTCTCCTAAAAAATCAACAGAACCATTTCCTACCTCATAATCTTCTTTACCTGCAATTACAGATGACAACGTGCTTTTTCCCGATCCATTAGGCCCCATTATAGCGTGTACCTCCCCAGAATTTACTTCTAAATTTATTCCTTTAAGTATTTGAACTTCTTCTATTCCTGCCTTTAAGTTTTTTATTTTTAACATTTTTAGTTTATTTATCCTACAGAGCCTTCAAGGCTAATTTCTAATAATTTTTGAGCCTCTACCGCAAACTCCATTGGTAATTGATTCAATACATCTTTACAATATCCATTAACGATTAGTGCAATAGCTTCTTCTGTTCCAATTCCTCTTTGATTACAGTAAAATATTTGATCTTCTCCAATTTTTGAAGTAGTTGCTTCGTGTTCTACTTGTGAAGAGTTGTTTTTCACTTCAATGTAAGGAAATGTATGTGATCCGCATTTATCTCCCATAAGCAGAGAATCACATTGCGAAAAATTTCTAGAGTTTGTCGCTCCTTTCGCAATTCTAACTAATCCTCTATAGTTTCCATCAGAATATCCCGCTGAAATACCTTTAGCGATGATAGTGCTCTTGGTGTTTTTACCCAAATGAACCATCTTAGTTCCAGTGTCTGCTTGTTGCTTGTTGTTGGTTACCGCAACCGAAAAGAATTCTCCAATTGAGTTATCACCCTTTAAAATACAAGAGGGGTACTTCCAAGTAACCGCAGACCCTGTTTCTACTTGTGTCCAAGAAATTTTAGCGTTCTTATGACAAACTCCTCTTTTGGTAACAAAATTGAAAACACCTCCATTTCCATCTTTATCTCCAGGGTACCAGTTTTGTACAGTGGAATATTTTATATCTGCATTATCGAGAGCAATTAGTTCAACCACAGCAGCATGTAGTTGGTTTTCATCTCTCATTGGGGCGGTACACCCCTCCAAATAACTTACCTGGGATCCCTCGTCTGCAATTAATAATGTTCTTTCGAATTGTCCAGTCCCCGCTTCATTAATTCTAAAATATGTAGAAAGTTCCATTGGACACTGTACCCCTTTAGGAATATAACAAAAGGAACCATCTGAAAAAACCGCTGAATTTAAAGCAGAAAAGAAATTGTCTCTTACAGGGACAACTGTTCCCAAATATTTTTTAACTAGTTCTGGATGTTCTTGTATAGCGTCTGAGATAGAACAGAAAATAATTCCTTTTTCAGCAAGTGTTTCTTTGAAAGATGTAGCTACCGAAACAGAATCCATCACAATATCCACCGCTACATTTGCAAGTCTTTTTTGTTCCTCAAGCGATATTCCCAGTTTGTCAAATGTTTTCTTCATTTCAGGATCTAGATCATCTAAACTATCTAAAACGGGTTTTTGTTTTGGAGCAGAATAATAAATGACATCTTGATAATTTGGCTTTTCATAAGACACATTTGCCCAGTCAGGCTCTTTCATTTCTAGCCAAGCGTTGTAAGCGTTTAACCTATATTCCAACATCCATTCTGGCTCGTTTTTTTTTGAGGAAATCGTACGGACGACATCTTCAGACAATCCTTTTGGGATAGTATCAGACTCAATGTCTGTTGTAAAACCATATTTGTACTCAGAGGTTGTTACTTCCTCTAATAATTCGTCTTCTGTTTGTTTCTTTATATCGCTCATTACTAAAAATTATTAAAGAGAAAAACTTTCTCCACAACCACAAGTTCTACTTGCATTAGGATTGTTAAATACAAATCCTTTTCCATTAAGTCCATCAGAAAACTCTAAAGTGGTCCCAATTAAATACAAGAAACTCTTTTTATTTACTAAAAGTTTAATGTTGTTGTCTTCAATTAGTTCGTCATCATCATGTTTAATTTTATCAAAATCTAACTTATAACTTAAACCAGAACATCCACCACTTTCTACACCAACCCTAACAAAGGAATTGTCACCACCACCATTCTCTAGAAGTTGAATCAATCTGTCTCTTGCTGAATCACTAATACTAATCATCTATTTAAATTTTTGCAAATATACTAAAAACAAATCTACTTCGATTGTTTCTAAATAAGAATATATATCTTTGCACCATGAGTATATTTAAAGATAACAAACTACAAAACACCCCCGTTTCCGAACTTGGAGAATTTGGTTTAATAGAACATATTACTAAATCGTTTGATTGTAAAAATAAGAGTAGTGAAAAAGGTGTGGGGGATGACGCTGCTGTTCTTAACTTTTCTAAAGACAAGTTTCAGTTGATTAGCACTGATATGTTGGTAGAAGGAGTGCATTTTGATCTGTCTTATTCTCCCTTAAAACATTTAGGATACAAAGCGGTTGCTGTTAACGTGTCAGATATATGTGCAATGAATGGGGTGGCAACTCAGGTAACTGTTAGTATAGCAATATCTAACAGGTTTTCTGTTGAAGCAATTGAGGAGCTATATTCAGGTATACATCTTGCATGCGCGAAATATAATATTGATTTAGTGGGAGGTGACACTACCTCTTCCACAAGTGGCTTAGTTCTATCTATTTCTGTTGTTGGGGAAGTAAACAAGAAAAAGATTTCATATAGAAGCGGAGCTAAGGAGAATGATTTAGTTGTAGTAACAGGTGATCTTGGAGCCGCTTATTTAGGGCTTCAGATATTAAAAAGGGAGAAAGAAATATTCTTGGAAAACCCAGGAGTACAACCGGATTTACAGGGGAATGACTATTCCTTACAACGACAACTAAAAGCTGAGGCCAGAGTAAAACTAATAGAGGTTTTAAACGAGTTAAAGATTGTCCCAACCTCTATGATAGATGTTTCGGATGGACTTACCTCCGAAATTTTACATATTGCAAAGCAGTCAGACGTTGGAATTACAATTTATGAAGATAAACTACCAATTGATCACACCACTATGAATTTGGCAAGAGAATTGAATTTAAACCCAATCTTCTGTGCTTTAAATGGAGGAGAAGACTATGAATTATTGTTTACCATTTCTCAGGATCATTATGAAAAACTGAAGAAAGATGTAGATTTCACCATTATCGGTCATGTCACAGATAAATCGGAAGGGAATAATTTTATTACAAATGACTCTTCATCACACCCAATAACAGCCCAGGGGTGGGACCCTATAATAAACAATAAAAAACCCCAAGAAAAATAAGGTTTAAGAGTTCATTAAATCCTCTATTTCTTCTGTTTCAACAGGAATGTTTTTCATCAAGTCATCAGGACCATTAGACGTAATTAAAATATCATTTTCCAATCTAATTCCTAACTCTTCTTCCAAGATATAAATTCCCGGCTCACAAGTAAAGACCATTCCCTCTTTCATTGGCCAGTCAAAATCACCTACATCATGAACGTCTAATCCAAGATAATGTGAAGTTCCGTGCATAAAATATTTACGGAATAATGGGTTTTTAGGGTCTTGTTTTTGTACTTCATGTTTATTTAAAAGTCCAAGCTTAATAAGTTCTGATTCCATTATTTTTCCTATTTCAGCATTATATTCTTTAAACATTGTACCTGGCCTTAACATTTTAGTAGCTTCTTTCATTACATGTAAAACAGAATTGTAAACATCCCTCTGTCTTTCAGAATATCTTCCATTTACAGGAACGGTTCTTGTTAAATCAGAAGCATAGTTTGCATACTCAGCTCCAAAATCCATCAGTAAAATATCCCCATCTTTACATTCCTTGTTGTTGTCAATATAATGTAGAACACAAGAATTTCTACCAGAACCAATAATTGGCTGATAGGCAAAACCAGCAGACCTGTTTCTTAAAAACTCGTGCATTAATTCTGCTTCAATTTCATACTCCATTACACCTGGGTTAATAAAAGGAAGAATTCTTCTTACACCTTTTTCTGTAATATTACACGCATTTTGTAATAGAGAAATTTCAGTTTCAGATTTTATTGATCTTAACTCATGCATAATTGGAGCTACTTCCAAAATTTCTTTATCATACTGATTCTGAATCTTTTTCCGGAACCTATCGTCTCTTGTTTCTACTTCAGATGCAGAACGACTATGAATATTTTTGTTTAAATAAACTCCATCACATTTACCTATCAATTCTTTTAATATCTCTTCCATTTCACTTAGCCAGTAAACATTAGAAATTCCAGAAACATTTAAAACCTCTTCTTTAGTGAGTTTCGCTCCTTCCCAAATTGCAATATGATCATTTGTTTCTTTTAAAAACAAAATTTCTCTTTCCTCGTTGTTGTCAGGATATATAACTAAAACGCTCTCCTCCTGATCTACTCCAGACAACCAAAACAAGTCATTGTTCTGACGAAAAGGCATTGTGCCATCTGCATTCGTAGGCATTATATCATTGGAATTAAATATAGCTAATGTGTTTTTAACTAACTTATTTCTAAATTTTTTTCTGTTATCAATAAACAAATTATTCTCTATTTGTAAGTATTTCATTTTATAATTTTAATACGCAAACATAAGAATTAGTTTTCATTTTTTGAACACAATATTTTTACTTTAGAAGTGAAGACAGTAAACAGAAACCTTCCCAATATATCGGAGATTGGACTACATGTAGATTCATAATATCATTCAATATAAATGAAACTATATTTAGCAGAATAATATGTTAGTTATTTGTAATAGACCCCTTCAAAAACTCTCTATTAAGAATTGCAATATTTTCTAATGAGATTCCTTTTGGGCATTCTACTTCACATGCTCCTGTGTTGCTACAATTTCCAAACCCTTCTTTATCCATTTGTTTTACCATGTTCAAAACACGCTCTTTTGCCTCTACTCTACCTTGTGGTAGAAGGGATAGTTGAGAAACCTTAGCTGAAACAAAAAGCATGGCGGACGAGTTTTTACAAGTAGCTACGCATGCTGCACAACCAATACATGTTGCGGCGTCAAATGATTTGTCCGCATCATCTTTTGGTATAGGTGTTAAATTTGCATCTTGAGTATTCCCCGAAGTATTGACCGATATATATCCTCCTGCTTGTTGAATCCTATCAAAAGCACTTCTGTCGACCACTAAATCTTTTATAATAGGAAAGGCCTTGGCTCTCCAAGGCTCAACATATATAGTTTCTCCGTCTTTAAATTTTCTCATATGCAATTGACAAGTAGTAATTCTTGAGTCAGGCCCATGAGCTTTACCATTAATATATAATGAACACATTCCACATATACCCTCTCTACAGTCATGATCAAACGCAATAGGTTCTTGCCCCTCTTCTAACAAATCATTATTAAGAATGTCCAACATCTCTAAAAACGAAGAGTCCGTGGAAATATCATTAACTTGATAGGTCTCCATTTTCCCCTTTTCATTTCTGTTTTTTTGTCTCCAAACTTTTAATGTTAAATCCATTATTTATAGCTTCTTTGTTTTAATTCTACCTCTGTAAATTCTAATTTTTCTTTATGTAAAACAGCTTTTGAGGGATCTCCATTATACTCCCATGCCGAAACATAGGAATAATTAACATCATCTCTCTTTGCCTCTCCTTTTTGCGGACCATCCTTTTCTACAGATTCTTCTCTGTAATGGCCACCACAACTCTCATTTCTATCTAAAGCATCAATTGCGAATAACTCACCTAACTCCAAAAAATCTAACACTCTAGCAGCCTTCTCAAGCTCTTTATTCATGCTATACATATTACCAGGCACAAAAATTTCTTGCCAAAACAAGTCTCTTAATTTTTTTATTTCCTTTATGGCTGTTTTCAACCCTTTCTCGTTTCTTGACATTCCGACGTACTCCCACATAATTTTTCCTAATTTTATATGAAAATAATCCGCAGGTTTTTTGCCTTGAACCTCCAAGATGTTTTGTAGTTTTTTTTCAACTAAACTTTTCGACTCATCAAATTCAACACTCTCAACAGAAATTGGCCCCGTTCTTATTTCATTAGACAAGTACTCTCCAATTGTATAAGGTAAAACAAAATATCCATCAGCTAATCCTTGCATTAATGCCGAAGCTCCAAGTCTATTTGCTCCGTGATCAGAAAAGTTTGCCTCTCCAATACAGTAACAGCCTGGGATTGTTGTCATTAAATTATAATCTACCCAAACTCCTCCCATGGTATAATGAACAGCAGGGTAAATCATCATTGGTGTTTTATACGGATTTTCATCAACTATCTTTTCATACATTTGGAACAAATTTCCATATTTTGTTTCAACTATTTCTTCTCCTAATTTAACAATTTCATTTTCTGAAGGATCTTTAATCCCTAAAAGCAATGCTTTTTCCTTTCCGTATCTTTTTATAGCAGTAGAATAATCTAAATATACTGCTTCACCTGTATTGTTTACGCCAAAACCCGCATCAATTCTTTCTTTAGCCGCCCTTGACGCAACATCACGCGGAACCAAATTGCCAAAAGCTGGGTACCTTCTCTCCAAATAATAATCTCTATCTTGTTCTTTTATCTCTGTTGGTTTTAATTTACCGGAGCGAATTTTTTCTACATCATCAATGTTTTTAGGAACCCAAATCCTTCCATCATTTCTTAACGATTCAGACATTAAGGTAAGTTTCGATTGATGATCCCCGCTTCTAGGAATACATGTTGGATGAATCTGAGTAAAACAGGGGTTGGCAAAGAAAGCTCCCTTTTTATGAATTTTCCACGAAGCGGTTACATTCGACCCCATTGCATTAGTAGATAAATAAAACACATTTCCATATCCACCAGATGCAATAACAACTGCATGAGCAGAATGTTTTTGAATTTCTCCTGTTTCAAGATTTCTTGCAATAATTCCCCTGGCCTTTCCGTCTATTACAACCAAATCTAGCATTTCATGCCTGTTATACATTTGTATTTTTCCTTTTGCAATCTGTCTATTCATTGCAGAATACGCTCCAAGTAAGAGCTGTTGACCTGTTTGTCCCTTTGCATAAAAAGTTCTTGAAACCAGAACACCTCCGAAAGACCTGTTGTCCAAAAGACCCCCGTATTCCCTAGCAAAAGGGACCCCCTGGGCCACACATTGATCAATTATATTACCAGAAACCTCTGCTAACCTGTATACATTTGCCTCTCTTGATCTATAGTCCCCGCCTTTTACAGTGTCATAAAACAACCTGTAAATCGAGTCTCCGTCATTTTGATAATTTTTAGCTGCATTTATTCCTCCCTGAGCTGCTATTGAATGTGCTCTTCTTGGAGAGTCTTGATAACAAAAAGCTTTAACGTTATATCCAAGCTCTGCTAATGACGCTGAAGCAGAACCTCCAGCAAGACCTGTTCCTACTACAATTACATCTATATTTCTTTTGTTAGCAGGATTGACAAGATTTATACTGTTTTTATGGTTTGTCCATTTTTGATTCATTGGCCCTTTTGGAATCTTTGGGTCTAATTTGCTAGAGCGAATATTTTTTTCTAAATCATCACTCTTTTTAAATTGATTAATTAAAATTTTTTTTCGTATATCAAATAGTTTTTTATTCTTTTTAGAATAGTCGGGGTCTGTTTTTAAGACAGGAAGTCTCTCGGGGTTTTTATGCCAATCATTGTTCCAGTCCTTAAGCATGCACTTAACGCCACAACTAATATTTTTAATCTTATGGGCATTGGTTTTTTTATCTAAATGAGAGAATCTAATACAAATCTCAATTTGGTCAGTTGGATTGTAATCTAACTTAGGTTTTCTATAATTAAGTGCAAAAGTTATTTTCTTCATAGATTAGTAATTACATGTGTTAAATAATGGTAAATCGCTATAAAAACAAAACCTGCGGGAACCAGTATCGCATAGAATGTGCTAATTTTTTTTATTACTGTCGTTATCATTGGTGTTCTAACACCGACAGATTGAAAAGAGGACTGAAACCCGTGAAGTAAATGAAGCGCGAGAAAAAAGAAAGAAATCAAATAAAGAAGCACTCTCCATAAATCATGAAACTTATGCTGTAGCTCGTCATAATATCTAAACTCCCCATGATGCAGCCCCGTCCAATCTCCTTCTATAAATTTAGTGTTAATTTCAGGTATCCAGAAGTCATAGAAGTGAAGACAGATAAAAGAAAATATCATGAATCCTGTTATAATCATGTTTCTACTTACCCAGGTTGAATTATTGCTTTTGTTGTAGGCATATTTAATTGGTTTAGACTTTCTATTTTTAAAATCTAAAACAAAGCCCATAACTAAATGAAACAAAAATCCTCCTATTAATATTGGTTGAAGAATAAATTGAATAAATGGATTTGTTCCCATAAAGTGAGAAACATCATTAAATAAGCTGGGACTAAAAACCGACAAAAGGTTTATTGCTAGGTGTTGTAATAAAAAGACCATCAAGAAAAATCCCGACAAAGCCATCAAAACCTTTCTACCAACAGTGTAGTATAAATAAAAATTAACCATTTAGTGAGCAAAAATACAAAATAACACAACAAAAGAAGAAAGATATGTTTTTTTTAACACTATTTATAGTGGTTCTAAATAGAAGAATTTAGAAATAACACGTTTTACACATGTTTTTTAACAAACATTTTAACACAAAAACACTTTTTTAAAAGGTAATTTTTGTAATTTAATCTTAAATAAGGTTGGTTAGGTTTAATTACTATTTAAAAAAATTAATAATAACACTTCCTTATCTATTAAAAACCAAAAAAATAACACAAAAATATAATAATATAAGTTTAAAGTCTTCACACTATATATTTTGATATTTCTCTGGATGATTTCTGATGTGTTGAATAAATTATTTTTAGAATTTTTTTCTAATCGAGAAATCCAATTAATTTTTTTAAATTTGTTTTAGTATTTATTCGATATTTATTGCAAATATCAAGCATTAAAATAAATAATTAAATGTTACAAACCAAAGGTTTATCTTTTTCTTATAACAGCTCATATATTTTCACTTTTCCAGATATATTATTAGAACAAGGAGAAGATTTATTGATATTGGGGGATTCAGGTGTGGGTAAAACTACATTAATTCAGATTTTATCTGGATTACTGAGTCCCAAATCTGGAGTAGTAGAATTGAATGGAACTCGATTCCAAGATTTATCTTCAAAAAGTCTTGATCAATTTAGAGGTTCAAATATTGGTATAGTATTTCAAAAGTCACATTTTGTTAGAAATTTAAATATGTTAGACAATCTACTTTTATCTCTATATTTATCAAAAAAACCACAAGACAAACAGAGGGTAATTCACTTATTACAAGAAATAGGGATGTCAGATAAGTTGAATAGTTTTCCTGAGGAATTAAGTGACGGTGAACAGCAAAGGGCTGCAATTGCTACTGCTCTTATTAAAAAACCTGATTTAATTTTAGCAGATGAGCCAACTGCAAGTTTAGATGATAATAATTGTCAAAAAACCATAACATTGCTTAAAGAACAAGTCTCTTCAACAAATGCAAAATTGATTGTTATTACTCACGATCAAAGATTGAAAGACCAATTCAATAAATCAATTGTATTATGAATATAAATAGATTAAGCTGGATAAACATTATTCGCAATCCATTTAATTCAATATTAAGCTTGTTGCTTATGGCTTTTGGTATTGGTATAATTTCTTTGCTAATATTATTAAACAAATCTATTGAAGAAAAACTCTATAGTAATCTTAATGGAATAGACATGGTGATTGGAGCTAAGGGAAGCCCTTTGCAATTAATCCTCTCCTCTATATATCACCTTGATAATCCTACTGGTAATATTTTACTTGAAGAAGTTAATAAAATCACATCTAATCCAATGATTGAATTAACCATTCCATTGTCTTTAGGAGATTCGTATAAGGGGTTTAGAATTGTTGGTACGAATCATGAATATCCTAAGTTATATAAAGTTAATTTAGCGACAGGAAAATTCTGGGATCAAGCTATGGAGGTAGTGATTGGAAGTAATGTTGTTGAAGCTTGTCAATTAAAAATCGGAAGTACTTTTTACAGCTCTCATGGCTTCGTTGAAGGAGGACCAATTCATAATAAATACGCTTTCAAAGTAGTTGGTATACTAGATAAGTCAAATACAATTATTGATCAATTAATTCTAACAAATTCAGAAAGTATAAGTAAAGTTCACAATCATAAAGACCATTCAAATCATAGTCACGAAATTGTTGAAGAAGAGTGTTCTGTTAAAAATAGTGTCATGATTACCGCTATGTTGGTAAAATTTAGAAGTCTTGTTGGACTTATTAATTTTCCACGACAAGTTAACGAGACTACTAATTTACAGGCGGTTGTTCCTGCTTTTGAAATCAATAAATTAATTAGTTTGCTTGGTTTAGGATCGCAATCGATAAATATGATTGCCTTTTTTATAATTGTAGTATCAGGACTAAGCATATTTATTAGCCTCTATAATTCCTTGAAAAGAAGACGTTATGAATTAGCTTTAATGAGAGTTCATGGAGCCACAAGGTTTCAGTTGGTTAGATTAGTTTTTCAAGAAGGGATGATAATATCAATATTGGGATTGTTTGTGGGAATATTATTTAGTAGGATTGTATTGCATATAGTATCATTTTTTATTGTTCATAACTATAAACCTTATTCAATTCAGTTAAGTTTAATTAAAGAAGAATTGTGGATGTTTCCAATTGTTTTATTTGTTGGATGCACAGCGTCTTTAATCCCTATTATTCAAGCATATCGTATCAATATTCCTAAAACACTTTCAAATGTATAGAGTTATATTATTTATCTTATTATTTGTTTCAGAGTTGTGTTTTTCCCAAAATGAAATAACCTGGGATGATTTAGCTGATGTTGAGTTTGAAGAGATATATTCAGAAGAAATAGATGGTCTCTTTTTATATCCCCACTTTGGTTTCAGTGTAAGGGAATTAGCAGGTAAAGAAGTTTTATTAAGAGGACACATTTTAACTATTGACCCTAGTAAAGGTTATTTTGTTCTTTCAAAGGGTCCAATATGGTCCTGTTTCTTCTGTGGGGTTGGAGGGCCAGAAACTGTTGTAGAGTTAAATTTAAAATCTAATAAGAATCATTTTGTTATGGATGAATTAGTTACAATTAAAGGAACTCTTAGACTTAACTCAGATGATATTTATAAGTGTAATTATATTTTAGATTACGCAGAAGTAAGTAGTAGATAATCATTATTATTGAATAAATTATTATTAAGATTAATTTCTATAGAAAACCCAATATTTATGGTATTGATTTAACTCTTTTGTTGTTTGTATAATCTTTAAGTGATTATTAGTTGATAAAACGGATGTCTTTGATTATAATAATATTGATGATGTTCTTCATCTTACCTGTGCCGTTTTCACTAGAATAAAGAAAGTTTTTAAACTAAAAATTGCTCCGATTTTCAAAGCTAATCAATCGACTAAAACAAACTTAAAAAATTAATTGGATTTTCTGAGGAATTAGTTATTTTTGGAAATAAATAAAAAAAATATAAAATGGAAGAATTATTAATACTATCTCAGATTGTAGTTTCCATATCTGTAATTGTTGTTTGGGTATTTAGAAGAGAAAATATTACAATTGAATTTGAACAATATGGCATTTCAGATACTATTAGAGATGTGGTGGGTGCATTAAAGATATCTCTTGCAACAATTCTAATTTTAGGAATTTGGTACAAAGAATTGTTAATTATATCATCTATATTTATGGCATTTTTAATGATTTGCGCACAATATTTTCATATTAAGGTAAAGAATCCTCTTAAAAAGTTTATTCCTTCTCTTTGTCTTCTTATATTATGCTTATTTATTGCTGTGCAAAATTGGTCTATAGTTTAGTATATTGATCTTTATATTATTCATTACGTAATCATCAAACAGTTAATGAATTGTAAAAAATAATAAAATTTAAAATTGTATATAAAATTGCTGGAAGCGTATTTATTAGATTATCCTTAATCCTAATTCGAACATAAACAGCAGTAATCATCATTAACGTTAATAAAGCGGACACTATAGTTAATAACAAAGAAAAACGTAGCCCAACTAACAGTCCCAAACCTCCTAAAAATTGTAATGACGCTATTATTTTTCTAAATTTTTTATATCCCCATCTATCATATTCTAAAATCATTCTAACTGAATAGAATGAACTGACAGCATAAAAGATGAAAGAAATGGCTGAAAAAAGTAAGATTATGAAATTCAATATATTATATATTTCAAGAATTTATAAAAGAAAGTATAGACAGTTCTTTTGCTTTCGCCTCTACCATAATATCTACATCTAATCCATAAGTGTTAGGAATCTCTTTGATGTAATCTGAATGAGCTTGAGGTTTTAACTTATCATTACTTTCGTGTACCGCTTTTGATTCTGAATAGTGAACTACAGGTTTTATATCACCCCACGTAGACACGGCGAGTTTAAGAGCTTCTTGCTCGGATAAACCTCCGTTACAAAATTTGTGGTGATGATAATCGAACACAATAGGAATACCAATACGTTCATATATATACATCAAATCTTTTACTGAATACATACTAGACCTATCATCGTTTTCAATAGTTAAACGTGATTGCACAGATTCAGGTAATCTATTAAAATTCTTACAGAATCTTTTCATAGCAGAAATCTTATCACCATATACACCATTACAATGAATGTTGATTTTATTATAAGGAGTTCTACTTAATCCCATTAAATCAAATACTTCTCCATGCGTAGTTAAATCCATAATAGTATTTTTTACAACATTTTCATTAGGGGAAACCAGTACATTAAAAGGGCCTGGATGAGCTGTAATCCGTTGATTATATAATTTCGCAAAACTTCCAGAAGACAACAACATATTTGATATTTCTCGGTAATTAGGTAAATCTTTAACATTATACTCAGAATGCCAAGGAAATAAATCGGAACTCATCCTGAAAAAGTTGATACCATTTAAATTATTCCATTTAATAATAGTTAATAGATCTTTACAGTTTTTAACAGATAATTCTGACGCGTATGAAATACCTTTCTCCAAAA
Source organism: Flavobacteriales bacterium (assembly GCA_002697625.1). Taxonomy (GTDB): domain Bacteria; phylum Bacteroidota; class Bacteroidia; order Flavobacteriales; family BACL11. The sequence goes on along the minus strand of NZWX01000035.1, from coordinate 3,379 downwards.
AAGTTTTCTTAATCATACTTCGATTTGTAGTAATTTTTGGTTTTTGATTACCCAAGGTCATATTAATACAAGCGTATCCTAGGTTCATAATTCAACTATATGTATTTAAATATTTGTATGTAAAAATATTAATCATAATGAATCAATATGAATCTTTAAAATCACTAGGAATTTCTGGGTCGTTTCTTAAATCCCGTTCTTGTTCTTTATGACTTTTATTAATCACGAATAAAAGACCACAAATATAGGACACAAGTATAACCAACCCTATTATAAACATTGTTAAATTCATTTTAATTAATTTTTATTTATCATTGAAATCACTATATAGAATCCTAAAATTGAAGGGACCCATATCCCAACGAAAATCCCTTCTAACTGATTTCCAAGAAACCAAAGCGAAACAGAATAAAGAAAGGACAAGAAGGCTAACACAATAGGGTAATATTTACCCCAGAATAACATTATTTTTTTCATAATTGTATTTATTTATTTGCAAAACTAACAAATAAAATAAAAATGTATAACTTTTTTATAAAAATATTATACAAACCGAGTTAAAACTATATATTTGCATGGTAAATATGAAAAGAAAGATCTTTTGTAGTTTAAAAATTTAGTAGCAATAAATTGAAGATGTTTTTTTCATAACTAATATCACAACCTATAATTTAATATAAAATGTTAGAAATATTCAGAAGAAAAACCAAGCTTGAAAAACTTAATTTAAAATATAATTCAGTAATGAATAATGTTTCAAATCTATTTAACTTTGTTGTAACTTTCAAAATTTTCATTAGTTTTGCACTTATGAAAAAAATATACTTAATCACCATTTTTTTAGGATTTATATACAGCCTAAAATCGCAAAACATAGAACTTAAACTTAATTCAGGAGATTTCATTTTACAAAAAGAACAAGGTTTTCAATTTACTGAATCAGACCGATATAGGATTTTAGTTTTTGAACAAATACCAACGAACTCAGAAAAAATAGAATTAAATGATTTGGGAATTGATTTCCTGTATTATTTGCCTAAAAATACTTTTGTAGTCTATCTAAAAGAAAACATCTCAGATGATATATTTGAAGAATATAATATCATCTCTGTAAATAAAATACTGCCAGAATATAAGTTAGACAAAAAATTACAAAATGAACCTTTTCCAGATTGGTGTGTCCAAGATAATTTTCTACATATTAAAGTTATATTTTTTAGTAATGTAGATTTAAATGATTGTATTCTGAAAATATCAGATATTACAAACGAAGTATTATCTATTAACGAAAATTCTAAATCGTTAATTATATCTATTGCCCCTCAAAAAACAAATTTAATTTCTGATTTATCTTTCGTTTCATATATAGAACCAATAGATCCTCCAGCTTTTCCAGAGAACAAGACTGCTAGAACCTTACACAGATCAAATACTATTAACACTAACTACCCCAATGGAAGGAAATATAATGGTGAAGGTATAAATGTTATGATGCATGATGATGGATATGTCGGCCCTCACATTGATCGACAAGGAAGAGTTGATCAGTCATTTTGTTCAGGATGTTCTTCTTCCGGTTCCGACCACGGTGATCATGTTTCTGGAACTATTATGGGAGCAGGAAATTTAGATCCAAGAGGAAAAGGAATGGCTGACGGTTCTTTTCTTTATGTATTAGGATATTCTACTAATAACTATTATAACTATGTTCCTAATCTATATTCAAATTATAATGTGGTTATTACATCTGCTTCTTATAGTAATGGATGTAACGCTGGTTATACTTCTTTAGCGAGTGATTTAGATTTGCAAATTAACACTTATCCTAATTTAACTCATGTTTTTTCAGCTGGAAACAATGGTTCATCTGACTGTGGATATGGAGCGGGGTCAGGCTGGGGAAATGTTACGGGTGGTCATAAACAAGCTAAAAATGTAATAACAGTTGCTAATTTAACCTCTACCAGCTCACTAGCTTCTTCTTCTAGTAGAGGGCCCGCGGCAGATGGTCGTATAAAACCAGATATTAGTGCAAAAGGCTCTTCTGTATATTCTACTGAAGAAAACCAGACATATGGAACTAAGACCGGTACCTCTATGTCTTGTCCAGGTATTTCAGGTGTTTTAGCTCAATTATATCAAGCTTATAAAGCACTTAATGGTGGTGTTGACCCTCCATCTGCTTTAATGAAGTGTATTTTATTGAATTCCGCTGATGACATTGGTAATCCAGGTCCCGACTTTAAGCATGGGTGGGGCCAAGTTAATGGGTACAGAGCTGTTAAGATGCTGGAAAATAATAATTATTTTTCATCATCAGTATCCCAAGGAAATACTAATCCTTATTCAATTAATGTTCCTGCTGGAATTTCTCAAGTAAAAGTTATGGTTTATTGGCATGATAAAGAAGCTAATACTTCCGCATCTATATCTTTGGTAAATGATATTGATATACAACTAATTACTCCAACAGGAACTGTTTATGACCCTTGGGTATTAGACCCTACTGCTAATTCTAGTAATTTGAATCAAAATGCTGTTAGAAATTTTGATGGACTTAATAATATGGAACAGGTAACAATTGACAATCCGTCAGCTGGTAATTATACTCTAAATGTTGAAGGATATTCTATTCCATTTGGTCCACAGGATTTTTATGTTACTTATGAATTTATAACTGATGATATAGAATTAACATATCCAATTGGTGGAGAGAGTTTAGTTCCTGGAGAGCAGGAATATATTCGATGGGATTCTTATCAATCAGGAAACCTTACAATAGAGTACACTGTTGATGGTGGAAATAATTGGAGTACTATTACAAATAGCGCTAATTCTAATAATAAATATTATAGTTGGAATGTTCCTAATTATATTACAGACAATGCATTAATTAGAATTAGTAGCAACACTAGTAATAGTATTTCAACGTCATATGCTCCATTTACAATTATAGGTGTTCCTACAAACCTCAGTGTATATTGGCCGTGTCCTGATTCAATCAATGTTAGTTTTAACCCTGTAAGTGGAGCGACATCTTACGAAATTAGTATGCTTGGTCAGAAATATATGGATTCTATTTTCACTACTAACAATACAAATGTATGGGTGATCAACCCCAACCCAAATGTTACTGATAGTTGGTTTTCTGTACGCTCAAACATAAACAATGGAACGGGGAGGAGAGCAATTGCTGTAGATGCTCAGTCAATAAATAACGCTTGTTCAGGATATGGTTGTACAGATCCTAATGCTTTTAATTATTCCTCTTTAGCTATTGTTAACGATGGTTCTTGTTGTTATGTCGCTGGGTGTACTAATATAAGTTCTGTAAATTATGATTCTACAGCATGTTTTGATGATGGATCATGTATATCCG